>DASWAB010000405.1:0-2872 GCA_036391375.1 Nitrospirota bacterium | reverse complement strand
AATCATCGATTGGGGCGCCGACCTGATCCTCGGACACCATCCCCACGTTATGCAGGGGATCGAAATATACAAAGGGAAGGTGATTGCGTACAGCTTGGGGAATTTCGTTTTTGATCAGAAGGGAAACTGGACAGACAAGAGTTTCCTGCTCGCATGCAGGTTTCGGGAAAAAACATTGTACGCGGCTGAAATTATTCCTTTGGACCGCTTCCGAACGTATTTCCCGAGAGTGGCGGAAGGAAAAACGAGGACAGATATTTTAGAGGAGTTGAAAAAAATTTCGCTGCCGATAAATTCAGATCCTCAGCAGCTTTCGAGGGTCGGACTCACCATATCTCAGCCTGCCGTTACGCCGTGAGGAAGAACGGATCAGCAGCTTCAGAGGAACTCCCGGATCTCGACAAGGCATTTGGCAACGGCTTTTTTGAGCGGCTCGCCCTTGAGCAGCCGCTCGGACACGCAGTAGGCGAATTTTTCGACCATTTCCTTCGTGCCGTCGGAGAGATCGATCCCCTGCAGCTTTGCTTCGTTCAGAATGTTTTCTTTGTCGATCATAGTTTCCTCATCAAGCGCTGTTAGGTTCTGTGGCTATTGTAGCTGCCTCTACGGAGCCTGTCAAATCGTATCTTTTCAAGCGAAAAAGCCCCTGCCGGAATCTCCGACAGGGGCTTTTGAGATCACTGGATTCCCGTTTTCGCCCCTGCTCTTGCGAAAACGCAGGGACAGGCGGGAATGATGGCTTTTAGAACACTCCTTTGACCTTCCCGGTCTCGACGTCCACCTCGACGCGCCGATAAGCCGGGTCTGACGACGTTCCGGGCATGAGCGTGATCGTGCCGGCAACCGGGACCACGAAGCCCGCGCCCTTGTAGGTCAGGATGTCGCGGATGCGGAGCCTCCAGCCCTTGGGAACGCCCTTCAAGTTGGGGTTGTCCGTGAGTGAGAGGTGGGTCTTCACCATGCAGGTGCCGAGTTTGGCGATCTCGGGGTCCGCCTCCATCTTCTTGGCCTTTGCCTCTGCCTCGGGAGTATAATCGACGCCGTCCGCGCCGTAGACTTCCTTCGCGATCAGCTCGATGCGCTTCCTGAGCGGCGTGTCGAGTTCATACAGAAGCTTGAAATCGTTCTTCTCATTGCAGGCGTCAACCACGGCGTCGGCAAACTCGAGCGCTCCGTCGCCGCCCTTTTCCCAGTGGCGTGACAATGCCACGCGGGCGCCCGCCGCCTCGGCGAGCCGCCGCACGGCCTTGATCTCGTTGTCCGTATCCGTGTAGAAGGCGTTGATGCAGACCACGGGGTTGATGCCCGCCTTCTTCACGGTCTTGATGTGGTGGACCAGGTTCTCGCACCCCTTCTCGACCCAGCCCACGTTCTCGCCCTTGTACTCGGAAGGCATGGGCTTTCCGGGGACCGGGATCGGCGCGCCGCCGTGGCACTTGAGCGCCCGGATCGTGGCGACGACCACGGCCGCGTGGGGCTTGAGTCCGGACATGCGGCACTTGAGGTTCCAGAATTTTTCAAAACCGATATCAGCGGCAAAGCCCGACTCGGTCACGACGTAGTCGCCGAGCTTCAAGGCGACCCGGTCAGCGATGATCGATGACTGGCCGATGGCGATGTTGGCAAACGGCCCGGCGTGCACGAAGCAGGGCTGGCCCTCGATGGTCTGAAGGAGGTTCGGATTGAGCGCCTCTACCATCCACGCGGTCATAGCGCCGTCCACGCCCAGGTCGGCGGTCGTAACAGGCGTGCCGTCCTTGCTGTAGGCCACGACGATCCTGCCCATGCGCTCGCGCATGTCCTTGAGGTCCTTGGCAACGGCCAGGATGGCCATCACTTCGGACGATACGGCGATGGCAAAGCCCGACTTCATCATGAAACCGTTGGATTTCCCGCCCATGCCGATTACAATCTCCCGGAGCGACTGGGCGCAGAAGTCCATGATCCACTTCATCTCGACGTTGTGGGGATCGACGTTGAGCCTCTTTAATTTTCTTTTTGCAAGCTGCTCGTCGCTGTAGTTGAATTCGTGCTGCATGCGGGAGGTCAGGGCCACCATCGCGAGGTTGTGCGCGTTCATGATGGCGTTGATGTCGCCGGTGAGTCCGAGGGAGAACGGCGTGAGGGGGATGACCTGCGAAAGACCGCCGCCAGCAGCCGAACCCTTGATGTTCATGGTCGGTCCGCCCGAAGGCTGGCGGATCGCTGCGATCACGTTCTTGCCGCGCTTGCCCAGACCCTGGGTGAGGCCGATGGTCGAGGTGGACTTGCCTTCGCCCAGGGGCGTCGGCGTAATGGCCGTGACGTCGATGTACTTGCCGTCCGGCTTCCCTTCAAAACGTTTGAGTACCTTTTTGAAATCGACCTTCGCAATGTGGTGACCGTGCAACAGAAGCTCGTCATCATTGAGTCCCATCTTCCTCGCTATCTCGGTGATGGGCTTCATCCTCTTTTCAGAGTCCTCAGCTATTTCCCAGTCAGCATGCTTCGTTGGATCGAGTGCCATTCTTAACCTCCCTTGTTAAAATGGTAACGTTTAAACGGCCCAAACCGTTCAAACGGTTTAAACGTTCTGGTTAGTAGCTGATCAGGAGCTTCATCAGCTTCTCATTCATCACATGCACGTTTCTGCTCGCGATGCGGGCGATGGTCTTCATGATCTTGTACATCATGGTCGTGTCGCTCTTCTCGAAGGCCTTCACGTCGTCGGTCTTCAGACAGTAAACGTCCGTAGTTTCGATCGCTGTCGCGTCCGCGCCGTGCGTCTTGTTGTCCGCGATCACGGAGAGCTCGCCGAAGATATGGTTTTCCGTCAGGATGGCGAGGGTCTGCTTCCAGCCGTCGGGCGTATTCTTCGAGATCTCCACCTTCC
>DASWAB010000404.1:0-15405 GCA_036391375.1 Nitrospirota bacterium | reverse complement strand
TCCCCGCGTGCGCGGGGATGAACCGACTATCTCCTCTTCGGGTTTGATATCGCCGAAATGTTCCCCGCGTGCGCGGGGATGAACCGTTGTCAGGGTCCCAGGCGTAGACGAACGGCTTATGTTCCCCGCGTGCGCGGGGATGAACCGCTCACGAACAGCAGGCCAGAGATTTTGCGAGTATGTTCCCCGCGTGCGCGGGGATGAACCGCGGGCGCTGTTGAGCCGATTGTTAGCCCGTATATGTTCCCCGCGTGCGCGGGGATGAACCGTTTTAACTAAACTCGTCAAAAAAATGCCCCTTATGTTCCCCGCGTGCGCGGGGATGAACCGCGGTCAGAGTTACATCCGACCATGAAACCCGTATGTTCCCCGCGTGCGCGGGGATGAACCGTATCGCGAAACGCCATATCTCCTTCAGCGATGAGCGGCGAGGATTGAAACATCGGCGGAGTGGTTATTCACCGTTGCCCTCCAGTAGCGTTCGCTTGACGAAGACCCCCTCTGCATTTTTATTTTTCTTGCTTTCATTGCAAGCTTGTGATATAGATGAATCAGAAAGGTCGTGATGACGGCATGGTGGGGAAACCGGAAGCCGAAAAATCGAAGAAGCAGCGGCAGTCATCAAGCACAAAGACAGCGAAGCCTCCTTGCGGCACGCTGTCTTACATCGCGGCGTGCAGAGGGATGACGCAGAAGTCAGCGCAGTCGCGGTGGCCGGGGCAGCCCGGCAACATTAACCAGGCGATCAGAAAATATCCCGCCGGAGAAAAATAACGGCGGGTTTTTTGTTCAGGCTCTCCTGGATGCGTGAGAGGGAAGAGGCGGATGTGCGATCTCAGGGCATATGTAAGAAAAAATGACCATGAAGAGCCGATCCTGGACTCGGTGAACCAGGTCCGTGTCGAGAACGGAGAAGTGGTGCTGCGGAACCTGTTCGGCGAAGAAAAACGGGTGCGCGGCGAAGTGCGCGAGGTTTCTCTGGTCAAAAACCGGGTTGTCGTTGAGCAGGTTTGATAGCTGCTCTCTCATAATGACGCCGCGGCCTGATTAAGATGACGGAAGAATAACCGGTTTCCATTTTTTCAGAACGCTGCTTCCCTCCACGATGCGGATTTTTTTCAGTCCGAATTCTTTTTGAAGAACATCAATGTTCGAACGCCTCACGCCAGCGGCGGCGGACAGGTCGCGGCGATTGACCTGGAAAATCACCTCATCCGACTCCCTTTTTTGGTTCAGCAAAAGGGACCTCATCGCATCCAGTAAAATCGAAGATTCCACAAGCTGCCGGAACGCCGGATGATACGGCCCTGCCGCTATCGTGCCCGGCTTGTTCAATTCTGCCGTGGGCTGAAGCCCGATCCTGATGACGCCGATGCCGGCCTGCTCGAATCTGATGAGCGCCTCCCGGCAGAGGGTGACCGCTTCCTCGAGCGGGAGAGGCGCATACGCTCCGATCCGGTAAAGCCTCTCGAGCGGCGTGCCCTTTAGCACCAGAACGGGATAGAGCCTGACAAAGGCGGGTTTGAGACCGATGATTTTTTCAACCGTGTTCCGGAACCGGTCAGGTGAATCGCCCGGCAAGCCTGCCATCAGTTGCAGCCCGACGGGAAAGCCGCTCTCTCTGAGCAGGTTCACCGCCGTTACCGTATGAGCTGCCGTATGTCCTCGGCCGGAGAGCGCGAGGACGCGGTCGTCCATGGATTGGACGCCGAGTTCGACGGTCCCGACGCGGTGATTCTTGAGGAGCGCGAGGGTTTCACCGGTGATGCAATCGGGGCGGGTGGAGAGGCGGATGGATTCGACTTCCCCTGCCTGGATGAACGGCTGGACCTGTTGAAGATAATCCCGCTGAACGGGTAACGGCAGTGCAGTGAAACTCCCGCCGTAAAAAGCCACGCTGACGGCCGCGCCTTTTTTGCGGGTCTTCAGGTATTCGTTGATTTTTCCCTTGATTGCCGCAGAATCCGCCGGAGCGTCCTGTCCGGTGATGTTTTTCTGATTGCAAAACACGCACTGGTGCGGGCACCCGGAATGAGGGATGAAGAAGGGGATGATCATGGGATCAGAAGTCAGACAGTATCCGGAAACGGCGCACGTTTTCCCTGATTTTCCTGATTCCGGCTACTGGTCGTTTGAATTGAGCTTATCCAGCGCTTCCTTTGCCGCTTTTTGCTCCGCTTCCTTCTTGCTTCTGCCGCTGCCGCGGCCGAGGACCTCGCTTTTGATGGAGAGCTCCACTTCGAATTGCTTCCGATGATCGGGACCGGACTCGGAGACGACGCGGTATTCGGGGAGCTGTCTGAGCCGTTCCTGGCAGAGTTCCTGAAGCTCGGTTTTGTAATCGGACGTTCCGCGGGAAGCGCAGGTTTTTTTGATCGCGTCTTCGAAGAGCCGGATGACGAGCGTCCGGGCCGTGTCCTTGCCTCCATCGAGATACACGGAAGCAATGAGCGCCTCCAGACAGTCCGCGAGGAGCGAATCCTTGTTTCTGCCGCCGGTCAGTTCCTCGCCCTTGCCGAGGAGCAGAAAATCCCCGAGCCCGAGCCCGCGGGCGACGGCGGCCAGGGCCGGCTCGCTCACGATCGCCGCCCGGTGCCTCGAGAGGTCGCCCTCGGTCGAGTCGGGGCAGGCATTCATCAGGTATTCGCTCACGATCAGATTGAGGACAGCGTCGCCGAGAAACTCCATTCTCTCGTTATGGTAGGACACGCGGTTTTCGTTTGCATAGGACTTGTGCGTCAGCGCCCGCCTGAGCAGGTCTTCATTGCCGAAGGTGTGAGCGATGCGCTGTTGAATGTCCGAAAAGGAAGGCATTTTATTCCCGGAAGCGTTTAAAGATGAGGCACGCGTTCGTTCCGCCGAACCCGAATGAATTCGACATGACCACGTCCACCGCGGCCTGACGCGCCGTGTGCGGGACATAGTCAAGGTCGCATTCGGGGTCCGGGTTGTCGAGGTTGATCGTAGGCGGCAAAATCCCGCGTTCCAGCGCCAGAAGGGAGATGACCGCCTCCACGCCGCCGGCAGCGCCGAGCAGATGGCCGGTCATGGATTTCGTGGAGCTCACGGGTATTTTGTAGGCGTGGTCCCCGAAAACGGTCTTGATGCCGATGGTCTCGAGCTCGTCGCCGAATTTGGTGGACGTGCCGTGGGCGTTGATGTACCCCATGTCCGCGGGCACGACGCCCGCGTCCTTCATCGCCGCCGTCATGCATCGCGCGGCCCCCTCGCCGTTTGGCGCAGGGGAGGTTATGTGGTACGCATCGCCCGACGCGCCGTAGCCGGCAACCTCCGCCAGGATGTTCGCCCCGCGGCTGCGCGCGAAGTCCAGGTCTTCCAGGACCATGATGCCCGAGCCTTCTCCCATGATAAAGCCGTCGCGCTCCGCGTCAAAAGGGCGGCTTGCCCGCTGCGGTTCGCTGTTCCTCGTGGAGAGGGCCTTCATGGCGTTGAATCCCCCGACACCGAGCGCGCAGATGCACGACTCGGCCCCGCCGGCGATCATGGCGTCGGCGTCGCCGCGCTGGATAGTCTTGAATGCCTCGCCGATAGAGTGGGTCCCGGTTGCGCACGCGGTCACGATGCTGAGATTGGGGCCCTTTGCGCCGTAGCGGATCGAGAGAATGCCGGCCGCTTCGTTGATGATGGTCATGGGAATGAAGAACGGGGTGACCCGGCGATATCCCTTCTCCCGGTAGGCTTCATGGACCCGCTCGATCGCGGGAAGGCCGCCCATGCCCGCGCTCACGATGACGCCGACGCGGTCGGCGTTCTCGGGCGTAAGCTTAAGACCGGATGTATCCATGGCCATCTGGCTCGCCGCAATCGCAAGATGGATGAAGCGGTCCATCTTCTTGATCTCTTTGGGCTCGATATACTTCTCGGGCTCAAAGCCGTGGATTTCTCCGGCAATCTGCGTGGGGATGGCCTTGTCATCGAACTGAGTTATGGGACCGATGCCGGACTTGCCGCTCACCAGGCTGTCCCATGAGGTTTCCGTGTCCAGGCCGACCGGCGTGATCATCCCGATGCCGGTGACGACGACTCTTCTTTTCAAACGAGATACCTCCGTACAAAAATCCGAAAAGCCAAAAAACCGTTCTCGTGAGTGCGCGAGAGGCCTTCTGGCTTTCGGAAACGCTCAGGATTACGGATGCCAGAGCGCGGAGGGGACGGACCGTTCTGTTTCCATCCGTATTCCGCTTCTGTCTGTCCGTGTTCTCAGGGGTGCGTCTTATTTCGCTTTTGCCTTGATATAGTCGATCGCGTTTTGCACGGTCGCGATCTTTTCCGCGTCTTCGTCCGGGATCTCGACGCCGAATTCCTCTTCGAGCGCCATCACGAGTTCCACCGTGTCGAGCGAATCGGCGCCGAGGTCGTTTACGAATGAGGCCTCGGGTTTTACATCGGTTTCCGGCACGCCGAGCTGCTCGGATATGATCTTTTTTACCTTTGCATCCACATCTGCCATGTCATCCTCCTCTGGTTAAGTTCTTTTCCTGCCGGTAATGTCTGGACTGCGAACTCCCGCTACATATACATGCCGCCGTTTACATGGATTACCTGCCCGGTGATGTACGCCGCCGACGGCGAGGCAAGGAACCGGACGGCGTTCGCGACGTCTTCCGGCGTGCCGAGCTTGCCCATGGGGATCTGCCTGGCAAGCTCTGTCTTGACGTTTTCAGGCAGCGCCTGCGTCATGGCGGTGTCGATGAACCCGGGGGCCACGGCGTTCGCCGTGACGCCGCGGTTCGCGTATTCCCGGGCGATGGTCTTGGTGAGACCGATAAGCCCCGCCTTGGACGCCACGTAGTTCGCCTGGCCGGCGTTCCCCATGGCCCCGACGATGGACGCGATGTTGATGATGGTCCCGCCGCGCTGCTTGCTCATATATTTGAGCGCCGCCTTGGCGCACAGGAACGAGCCTTTCAGGTTGATGCCGAGCACCAGGTCCCAGTCTTCGTCCTTCATCCGGAGGATGAGCCCGTCGCGCGTGATGCCCGCGTTGTTCACCAGGATGTCGATCCTGTCGAATTTTCCGACGACTTCTTCGATCATGTCCGTGACCTCGGCCGACGCCGCCACATTGGCTTTGATCGCGAGCGACTTTCTGCCTTTGGCTTCGATGTCCGCAGCGGCCTTCTGGGCCGCTTCGAGATTCACGTCGCAAATGGCCGTGTCGGCGCCGTCGGCCGCGAGCGCCAGGGCGATTTCCCTGCCGATGCCCTGCGCGGCGCCCGTGACGAGCGCAATTTTACCGGTGAGACTCATCCGTGCTTACTCCTGAAATAACTGCCGTCATTCCCGAATGCTTTAATCGGGACCTCAGAGGTTCTTCCGCTACAGTCCTGCCGCTTCCAGTGTTTCCTTCATGCTCTTCTGGTCTTCGACGTTCATCACCTTTGCGTCCCTGGCGATGCGCTTCACGAGGCCCGAGAGCACCTTGCCGGGTCCGATCTCGATGAACGTGTCGTACCCATCCGCAACCATGTTCCTGATCGAGTCTTCCCAGTAGAGCGGAGAACTGATCTGCCGTATGAGCGACGGTCTGAGTTCCGCGGCCGTCCGCAGAAACTTTGCATCCGCATTGTTCACGATCGGGATGCCGAGGTCGCTGATGTTCACTTTCGCAAGCTCCGGGGCCAGCCGGTCTCCGGCCTGTTTCATCATTGCGCAGTGCGAAGGCACGCTCACTGCCAAAGGAACTACTCTCTTCGCGCCCGCTGCCTTCGCGAGTTCCATGGCTTTTTCCACGGCGGTTTTCTCGCCGGCAATCACGATTTGACCTGGTGAGTTGTAATTGGCAGGGGCAACTATACCATTTTTGGCCGCTTCATGGCAAGTTTTTTCTACGTCCTGCCGTTCCATGCCGAGTATCGCGGCCATGAGCCCGGTTCCCTCGGGCACGGCCTCCTGCATGTAGCGGCCCCGCTTCCGGACGAGTGAAACCGCGTCTTCAAGCGTGAACCCGCCCGCCGCCGTTATCGCGGTATACTCGCCGAGGCTGTGGCCCGCGGCGGCGGATGCCGCCAGTCCGCGCCGCGCGAGCGGCTGCAGGATCGCGATGCTCGCGGCAAGTATGGCCGGTTGCGTGTTCTCGGTGAGGTTCAGCTTCTCGACCGGCCCGTGAAGGCAGAGCTGCACGAGGTCGAATCCGAGCGCCGAACCGGCGGCCTCGAAAACTTCCTTCGATTCCGGAAAATTTTCTATGAACTCCTTGGCCATGCCAGCGTATTGAGAACCCTGGCCGGGAAAGATGAAGGCGATTTTCATATCAGAATAACCTTATCCCCTGAGCTCCCTGAACTTCCTGATCATGAGCGGCAGCACTTCCATGGCGTCGCCCACGATCCCGTAGGTGGCGATATCGAAAATGGGGGCGTGCGGGTCCTTGTTGACCGCGATGATAACGTCGGAGGACTGCATTCCCGCGATGTGCTGGATTGCCCCGGAGATTCCGCAGGCGATATAGAGCTTGGGGCACACGGTCTTTCCGGTCTGGCCCACCTGATGAGAGTAGGGGATCCACCCCTCGTCCACTGCCCCCCGGGTCGCGCCGACGGCGCCGCCAAGGGTCTTTGCCAGTTCCTCCAGCAAATGAAAGTTTTTCTGGCTGCCCATGCCGCGTCCGCCGGCAACGATGATGTCGGCCTCGCTGATATTGACGGTTTCGCTCACCTCTTTTATGGTTTTGACGACCTTCGTTCTCACGTCTCCCGCTGTGGAAAATTTCACCTCGACAACGTCGCCCGTGCGCGATGAGTCAGCGGCTGCTTTCTTCATGACTTTATGCCGAACGGTTGCCATCTGCGGGCGGTGGTTCGGCGTGACGATCGTGGCCATGATGTTGCCGCCGAATGCCGGACGGGTCTGGTGCAGGTTGCCGGTTTCCTCATCAATATCAAGCACGGTGCAGTCCGCGGTAAGGCCGGTGTAGAGTTTTGCCGCGACTTTCGGGATGAAGGAGCGGCCGATGGCGGTCGCTCCCGCAAGGATGATTTCGGGTTTATGGAGCGTGGCGAGCGTGGTGAGCACAGCGCTGTAGGAGTCGTCGTTGAAATCCCTGAGCGCGGGATCGTCCGCAACGTAGACGATGTCTGCGCCGTGCGCGATAAGGTCCTTGGTCTTGTCCTTGATGTTGTGGCCGATAAAAACGGCGGAGAGTTTCGTCTTGCGCTTATCCGCCAGTTTTCTGCCTTCGCCCAGGAGCTCGAGCGCGACGCTTGCGATAGTGCCGTCCAGTTGTTCGGCGAATACCCAAACGCCTTTGTGAGCCGAAAGGTCAGTCGCGGCTTTTACGGCTTCTTCGCCCGTACGCTCGATGGCATTGAATTCGCACGCCTCGACGCACGCCCCGCAGACAGTGCAGCTTTCCGCAATGAATGCCTTGCCGTCCCGCATCTCGATGGCGCCGAAGGGGCAGGTGGTCACGCACGTTTCACAACTGGTGCATTTGTCGGGATTGACTTTTATGCTCACGGCGCGCTCCTTAGTATTTACATGAACATGATGCAGGATACACGACGCATGATATTCTGTTTTTTTTCTCTTCGCGTCCTGAAGCCGTCTTGCATCTTTTCGGTTATATCAACGTCTGTTCCTTCAACTTTTTCGCTACGGCGTCGACTTGATGCTCCAGGGTTCCGGAAAGCATCTCTCGCTGTCCGCGCGGTGCAGGGGGGAATATCTTCACGACCCTGGTGGGCGAGCCTTTGAGCCCGACCATATTCTCGTCCGCTTCAATGTCCTTGGCATTCAGGGTCCTGACCTGGGCGCTTTTGGCCTTCATTTTTCCCTTGAGCGACGGCATGCGGGGCTGGTTGATTTCCTTTACCACGGTGATCAGCGCGGGGAGAGAGGTCTCGACGACGTCGTAGCCTTCGTCCATCATACGTTCCGCCGTCATTCTGCCGTTTTCTATCTTTTCGATTTTCCTGATATACGCGACGAAGGGGATGCCGAGCATCTCCGCGGTTTCAGGACCCACCTGGGCCGTGTCGCCGTCGATGGCCTGTTTTCCCGCGATCACGAGGTCGGTATCCCCGATCTTCCCGATGCCTTTTGCCAGGGTGTATGATGTCGCCCAGGTGTCCGCGCCGGCAAACGCCCGGTCCGATATCAGAACTACGTCGTCCACGCCCAAGGACACGGCCTCCCTGAGCGCCTCTGCCGCCTGGGGAGGCCCCATGGTCACGGCGGTCACCTTGCCGCCGTGCTGTTCACGCAAGCGGACCGCCTCCTCAATGGCGTACCGGTCAAAGGGGTTGATGATGCTTGGGACGCCGTCGCGGATGAGTGTGTTCGTCTCCCGGTTGATCCTGACTTCCGATGTGTCGGGGACCTGTTTTATCATGACGACAATGTTCATGGATATACTCCGAAATACGAGTTCAAAGCTCGTAGCTGGTAGCTCACAACAGGATCTACGGACACTACGGGTTACGAACTACCAGCCGATGTTTCCTATTTTTGTCTTGTCGCTTCCTTGATCATGTCCAGGGCGACGACGTTTCGCTGAATCTGATTTGTGCCCTCGTAAATCTGGAGGATTTTGGCGTCTCTCATCATTTTCTCGACCGGATATTCCTTCATGTAGCCGGAGCCGCCCATGACCTGCACGGCATCGGTGGTCACCTTCATGGCGACATCGGTTGCAAACAGCTTCGCCATGGCCGAGGCGCGGGAAACGTCTTTTGCGCCGCTGTCGATAAACCGCGCGACCGAGTATACGAGCGCGCGCGCCGCCTCGGTCTGGGTCTGCATGTCGGCGAGCATGTGCTGGACCGCCTGAAACGAGGCGACCGGCTGGCCGAACTGGACTCGCTGCTTCGCGAACTTGAGCGCCTCGTCGATGGCGCCCTGCGCCACGCCCACGCCCTGCGCGCCCACGCCGGTCCTCGAGCTGTCGAGGGTCTTCATGGCCACAATGAAACCCGTGCCTTCCTTGGAGATCAGGTTCTCCTTGGGGATGCGGCAGTTGTTAAAGATGAGTTCGGTGGTCGACGAAGCCCGGATGCCCATCTTGTTTTCCTTTTTCCCGAACGTGAAGCCGGGCGTGCCTTTTTCCACGATGAAGGCGGAGGCGCCGCGCGGCCCTTTGGATTTGTCCGTGATGGCGATGATCGTATAGACATCAGCCTCCCCGCCGTTCGTGATCCACTGTTTGGTGCCGTTCAATACGTATTCGTTTCCTTCGAGCTTCGCCGTGGTCTGCACCCCGCTCGCGTCGCTCCCGGCGCTGGCCTCGGTCAGGCCGAAGGCCACGAGGCGCTTGCCAGCGGCGATATCGGGGAGATATTTTTTCTTCTGTGCCTCTGATCCGTGCAGCAGGATGGGGTAGGTGCCGAGCGCATTGGCGGCATAGCTGGTCGAGACCCCCACACAGGCCTTGGACAGTTCTTCGACGGCGATGCACAATTCCAGGCTCTTTTTGCCGAGGCCGCCGTATTCCTCGGGGATAAAGATGCCGAAGAGGTCCGCCTGGGCCATGGCCTTCATGATGTCCGACGGGAACTTGTTCTGTTCATCGAGTTCAGCCCGAACAGGCACGATTTTTTCCACTGCGATCTGCCGGGCGAGATCGCGGATCATGATTTGCTCTTCCGTCAACAAGTAGTCCATTGGATCCTCCAAGATTAATGAAAATAAATAAATTTACGGATACTTATAACAATTTCCAAAAACGGCGGCTGCTGTTTAGTTTTTTGAATTTTATGGTCCGCTTATTATATGATGTTTGTTTTTGAGTGCTTGCCGTTCATCACCATCGCACCAAAGCCGATGCCCAGGTAAGCCCTCCGCCGAACGCCTCGAACAGCAGGAGCTGGTTTTCTTTTATCCTGCCGTCCCGCACCGCTTCATCAAGCGCCATGGGGATGGAGGCCGCGGAGGTGTTGCCGTATTTGTGTATCGTCAGCACGACCTTTTCCATGGGCATGTCCAGCCGCTGGGCCATGGCCTGTATGATACGCAGGTTCGCCTGGTGCGGAACCAAATAGTCAATTTCTTCGGGTTTAACCTTGTTATGATCGAGCGCTTCCTGCACCACGTCTTCAAGCGCCCGTACGGCAACCTTGAATGTTTCGTTCCCCTTCATTTTAATGAAGTGCATCCTCCGCCGCACGGTATCGTGGGTCGCCGGATGGAGCGCGCCGCCGGCGGGCACGTTGAGCAGGCTTCCCAGCGACCCGTCCGAATGCAGGTGGGTGGAAAGCACGCCGCGCTTGCCCGCGTGCCGCTGAAGCACTGCCGCGCCCGCGCCGTCACCGAAGAGCACGCAGGTGGTCCTGTCTTCCCAGTCCACGAACCGCGAGAGGGACTCGGCGCCTATCAGGAGGATATTCCTGTACGTTTCCGATTTGATGAAGGCGTTTGCCGCGGACAAACCGTAAATGAAGCCGGAGCAGGCGGCGTAGATATCGAAGGCCGCCGCCTTTTTCGCGCCCAGCTTCTCCTGGACCGAGCAGCCGAGGCTCGGCATGATCATGTCCGGGGTGGTCGTTGCCGCAAGAATCAAGTCTATTTCCTGCGCCGGGAGCCGAGCGGCTTTGAGGGCCTTGACGGCCGCCTCGCAGGCGAGGTCGGAGGTCGTCTCGCTTTTTTCTGCGATCCGGCGCTCCTTGATGCCGGTGCGCTCGGTAATCCATTCATCGCTTGTGTCCACGAGCTTTTCCAGGTCGTGGTTCGTAATGATCTTTTTCGGGGCGTACGATCCGGTCCCCGTTATCCGTGCATGGATCATTTGGCTTTGACCAGCTCCATGTTCTTTTCGATATCGTCGCGGATGTGTCTGATCGCTTCGCTCTTCGCCAGCTCCTGGGCGACGCGGACGGCGTTCTTGATCGCCTGATCGGACGAACGCCCGTGGCTGATGATGCTGATGCCGTTGACCCCGATGAGGGGCATCCCGCCGTACTCCGCGTAGTCGACGCGGCGTTTGAGGGCGCGAAAGGCAGGCCGCATCATAAGGTAGCCGAACTTCCGCACCAGGTTGTCCCCGATGTTTTCGCGTATCATGAGGTTGATGGTTTCCGCCACCGCCTCGGACATTTTGAGGACCACGTTGCCGATGAACCCGTCGCAGACGACCACGTCCGCCTTCCCGGCCATGACATCGCGGCCTTCAACGTTGCCGATGAAGTTGAGCGACGTCTCGATCAGGAGCTTGAAGGCTTCCCTTGTCAGCTCGTTTCCCTTGGTCTCTTCCTCGCCGATGGAGAGCAGGCCGACCCGGGGGTTGGGATTTTTGAGCACATATTTCGCGTATACCTCGCCCATGATGGCGAACTGCAGCAGATGGTAGGGCTTGCAGTCCACGTTCGCCCCCACGTCGAGGATGACGCAGGTGCCTTTGATCGTCGGCATGAACGTGGCGATGGCCGGGCGCTCGATCCCTTCGATGGGGCCCAGGACGAAGAGCGACGTGGCCATGGCCGCCCCGCTGTGTCCGGCGCTGATCACCGCCACCGCTTCGCCGCTCTTCACGATCTCGTTTGCCACGCGGATCGAGGAATCCTTTTTCCGCCGAAAGACGGTCACGGGAGAATCCAGCATATCCACCACTTCGGTGGCGTGCCGGATCTCCAGGGGGAGTGTTTTGGCGGACGGATGTTTTTTCAGCTCTGTCTGAATAATTTCTTCGATGCCTACCAGAATGACGCCGACCCCGTATTCCTTTGCCGCCTGCACGGCTCCGGCGACGACGGCGGACGGCGCGTTGTCCCCCCCCATGGCATCTACCGCAATTTTCATACAAGCCCCCTGCAATATAAAAGGCAAAGAGTCATACCGGAAAAAACTACAGTATCGTCCCTTTGCCTTTGAGCATGCGTCGGCTATATCTGCTGGACAGTGATGACCTCACGGCCGTTGTAGGTGCCGCATGAAAGACAGGCATGATGAGGCTTCTTCACTTCCTGGCATTGCGGGCAGACCGATAGGTTCGGGGCCTTGAGGTGCTTGTGGGTGCGCCTTTTGTCCCTGCGGGATTTGGAAGTTCTGTGTTTTGGGTTAGCCATGGTTTGTAAATACTCCTTAAGCTCTATTTTTATTGAAAGCCTTTCGCTCAGAGCGGCGTTTCTCCGCCCCGAATCATTTCTTTAACAAATCTTTCAGCGCCGAAAACGCTCCGGACTCTCCGGGTTTGTCTTTTTGGCAGCCGCACTCGGCTTCGTTCAGGTCCGTTCCGCAAACCGGGCAGAGCCCCTTGCAATCCGGCTGGTGAAGCGGGACCATGGGGATGGCGATGAGGACCTGTTCCTTTATGAATTCTCCTTCATCAATTTCGTCGCCCTGATAAAACTCCGTGTCGAGCTCCGATCTCTTGAGTTCATGTTCCGGCGCAGACCCCCAGTCGCTCGTCGACGCGAGGTCAATATTCACTTCCGTATCGATATGATACGGGAAGGTCTTCAGGCAGCGGCTGCACTCGAGCAAGGGGTCCGCCTGAATGCGGCCAGTTATATGAAAACCTCCCCCGCCGGTGGGTTGAATGACAAGGACCGCGGTGACCTGTGAAGCCGGCGCCCCTTTCTTTTTAAAGAGATCGAGCTTTTGTGTAAGCTCTATGCTGAGCCCCTCCGGAGGTATGTCGTTGATTTTGATGGCCATTTCCTTTATGCACGGGGCTGCAAGTTTTGGATTATATAGAGAAGGTTCGGTTTTGTCAAGGGAAAAGACCCATTTCTTGACAAACGGGGGTGATTCAGTTAAATTTACTTGTCCGACAATACACGATTAATACCAGCCCGGAGGAAACCATGAAAAGGCATTTCACATCGGTTTTGATCGCGGTGACGGCCGCTGCGGCGCTGTTCGGCTGCGCCAAATCGTACGAATCCCAGAAAAGCGCAGATGATTTGAAAATTACACTGTCCGTAGAGCGCTATCCGCTCGTGAAGGGAGACAACGCGCTCGCCGTGAAGGTGAGCGACTCGTTTGGAAACCCGGTTGCCGATGCCACGGTCACGGTGCGTTATTTCATGCCGCCCATGCCCGGTATGGCGCCGATGGATTACAATACGCAAGCGATGCTCAAGGGCGGCGTCTATGTGTTTTCCGCCAACATTCCCATGGAGGGAGGCTGGAAAGCAGAGGTGTCCGTGGCGCGGCCGGGCAAGCCGGCGGTCTCCGCGACGTTCAACGTCGATGCGCGGTAACGGGGATCCGGGAACCGCTCCTCATGCCCGGTGTTACCTTCCCTTCATGAGCATCTCATCGTTCTGCAGGATAAAGGGGCTCAGGGCGTATGTGCTGACGGGGATGCTTGCCGTCATTTCGGTCATCCACTACGCCGTGGGCGGCGCAGCGGCCGGCATCCTCCACGGCATTCTCGGTCACCTCTATATTATACCGATCATCCTGGGCGCTTACTGGTACGGGATGAAGGGCGGGGTGACGGTGTCCATAGCCTCGGCCGTTCTTTTTTCCCCTCATCTCTTCATGCACTGGCATGATCCGTTCCTGGAGGTTTACAACTACGTTGAACTTTTTCTCTTCCTGCTCATCGGCGGCGTCACCGGCGTCTTGAGCCAGATGGAGCGGAACCAGCGAATGCGCTACGAGGAGGCGCTCGCGCGGCTCGACGAATCCCATAGCGCGCTCAGAGAGCAGACGGACATCCTGTTTCAGACCGAGGAACAGCTCAGGCGCGCCGACCGTTTATCGGCCCTCGGCGAACTTTCGGCAGGGATGGCCCATGAAATCCGGAACCCGCTGGGCGCGATCAAGGGCGCAGTTGAGATACTGAAAGACGACTATTCGCCCGATGAAGCCAAGTACGAGTTTGTCCGAATCCTGCTGAAGGAGACCGACCGGCTGAACCGCATCGTACACGAGTTCCTCGGCTTTGCGCGGCCAAAACCGCCTGAGTTCCATCAGACGGACCCGAATGAATCCGTCGAGTCCGTACTTACGCTGATTTCCCAGGAGGCGAGGAAGGCGGGCGTGGCAGTCGTTAAAAAGCTCGACCCGTTCATCGGCAAACGCAATCTCGACGCCGCTCTGCTCAAGCAGGCGCTTTTGAACCTCATGCTGAACGCGATCCAGGCCATGCCGAAGGGAGGCGCGTTGACGGTCGAGACCGCCCTCCGCGGCGAATTCCTCGAGATAAAGATCGCGGACACGGGCGTCGGCATCACGGAAGAGAATCGAAAAAAGCTTTTCAGCCCGTTTTTTACCACGAAGAAAAACGGCACGGGACTCGGCCTTGCGATCACGTATCGCATCGTTCAAAATCACCGCGGGACGGTCGCAGTTTCAAGCGAACCGGGCAGGGGAACGACATTTACGATAAAGATACCCGTTGCGTAAAGCCGCCCCGAAGGCGCGCCTTCGGGCTGCTGTGGCGGCGATGTTTTCATTATGAAAAAATCCTTCATCCTTCTCATCGACGATGACGACAGCCTGCGGCGCGTCATAGAGTTCAGCCTGACCGAGGCCGGGCACCGCGTACGTACCGCAGCGAGCGGCGAAGAGGGGCTGCGGCTCCTCGAAAAAAACGGTTTCGACGCGATCATCACGGACATTACGATGCCGGGAATGAACGGCATGGAGGTCCTCGCCAGTGCCCGCGAACGGGACCCCGGGCTGCCGGTGATCATGATAACGGCCTACGGCACGATCGAGAGCGCGGTGGAGGCGATGAAGCAGGGCGCCTTTGACTACATTACGAAGCCGTTCAACCGGGACGAATTGCGGCTTACGCTCGAAAAGGCGCTCGCGTTCAGGCGTCTGGAAAGGGAGAACGTCGAACTCCGCGCCGAGGTGACGGACCGCTACCGCTTCGGGAGCATCATCGGCGGCGGCGAGAAAATCAGGGCAGTGCTCGATCTGGCCGGGCGGGTGGCCGCAAGCGACGCCACGGTGCTGATCACCGGCGAGCGAGGCACTGGAAAAGAGCTTCTGGCGAAGGGCATCCACTTTAACAGTCCCCGCAGCCAGGGGCCATTCGTGACGGTCAATTGCGCGGCCATCCCCGAGACGCTTATCGAGAGCGAACTGTTCGGCCACGCAAAAGGCGCGTTTACGGGCGCCGTGCGGGACAAGGAAGGGAAATTCGAGCTTGCCGACGGCGGTACGATCTTGCTTGATGAGATCGGGGACCTGCGCGTCGAACTCCAGGCAAAAATGCTGCGGGTCCTTCAGGAGCGCGTCGTCGACCGGGTCGGCGGCGAGGCGCCGGTTCCCGTGGATGTCCGGATCATTGCATCGACAAACCGGGACCTCGAACAGGCCATCAGGGAAGGAAAATTCCGCGAGGACCTGTACGACCGGATAAACGTCGTGGCCCTGCGCATGCCGCCGCTTCGTGAGCGGAGGGACGATATCCCGCTTCTCGTCGGCCATTTTCTGAAAAAGTTCAACAAGGATGCTGCCGCGGACGTGGACCAGGACGCGCTCTCCCTG
>DASWAB010000403.1:0-4941 GCA_036391375.1 Nitrospirota bacterium | reverse complement strand
TTCTCATGACGTCTCTCCTATTGTCCTGTCCAGTTTGATTGTCTAATACAAACGCACTGAATATTGTGACAAAGTCGCTCACGTAACCTCATAAAATCAACGTGTTGTAAGCTTTGACTGGATCAAAATATTTCACGTTTGTATTAATTCGCTTAACGGTCTTCTTTACAGATACGTTTCGGGTCCTTTTCGCAGGCGGCAATGCCCGCTCACCTGTTCTCCAACCTGCAGTATGCGTGATCATGCATCGTTCTTGCGCCGAAGGAACAGGTTTTGACACACGCACAGCATCTTATGCACATGCTTGGGTCGGTTACCACGGCGTCTTTTCTCATGACCGCCGCCATAGGGCATACCGAAACGCACTGTTCGCATTTTGTTCCAGGGAGTTTTTCCTTCGCTGATTTATAGCAATTCACTTCCTCTGTCCCAGCACAACCAGCACCACGCCCGCGAGAATGATCAGCATGGCAATGACGCCGATGACGCTTACGCGCTCACCAAGCAGCCACATGCCCAGGAGCACGGCAAGGACCGGGTTTACGTACGCGTAGCTCGTTGCCAGGGACGGCCGCACTTTCCCCAGAAGGTACAGGTACGCGGTAAAGCCGACGAGAGACCCGAAGATGCCGAGGTATATTACCGCGCCCAAAGAGCGCCATGAAGGGGCCGCTGCGATCCGCTCGCCGGACAGAAAGCCGACAAGAAGGACCGCCGCCCCGCCCGCGATCATCTCCGTCGCGCCGGACATCATTCCCTTTGGCAGCCGCACGCGCTGGCTCCACGCCGAGCCGAAGGCCCAGCTCATGGCCGCCAGGATCAGGAAGAGCGCGCCGGCCGGACTTGCCCGCAGGCCGCCCTCGAAATTCAGGACCGTGACGCCTGCCAAACCGACCAGGAGCCCGGCCCACTCCAGGACCGCGGGGCGGTGCTTCCATATCCCCGCGAAGAGCACGGTCCAAAGCGGCGTCGTGGCTATCACGAGCGCGGCAAGACCGCTTTCCACCCACTGTTCGGCATAGGCCACGCACGCGCTCCCGCCGAGCATGAGAAACGTCCCGATGACGGCGGACCACCACCACTCAAGCGGCGAGGGATTCGGCTCTCCCTTGAAACGCAAGTAACCGTACAGGCAGAGGCCCACGACGAAGAAGCGAGAACCCATCAGAAAAAACGGCGGCAGGTCCTGAAGCGCGATCCGGATGGCAAGGTACGTCGTGCTCCACGAAAGATACACGGCAACGAGCGCGATGATGATCCTGTTCCTGCCGGTTTCCCTGGCGGTTCGTGTTTCATCCATCTTGCTTCTATCCTCTCTCCGCGAACGCGAACAGCCTTGTGAACCCGAACTTGATGTCGACCGGTCCGGTTCTTTTCAAGCCGCCAAAATAAAAAAGCCACGGAATTTGTTTTCCGTGGCCCTGCGGGTTTGCTATTCTATCAGTAATGCAAAATGCTAATAGAATCCCCCTCAGCCACGGCGGCTGCGCGCCATGCTGCCTTCAGGACTTTCTTAAGGGTAAGGAGATTCATTCGTTGCATGCTGTGAATATAGTTAAACTCATTGCGGCTGTCAAGGGAAAAAGATCAGAGGTCGATCATGACCTTTCGGCCATGGTAATCAGGGAGGCGCCCCGGCTGTAGGGGGAATGCACTCGCATAAGAATTGTGATGCGGCATGTTTGCGGGTCTGCATCTTATTTGCCAGGAAAAAAGATGCTGCCAACACATTGTTTTTTCAGGCAAGATCTGTATTACAAAAAATCTAAAAAAATTATTGACAAGGAATATTTTTCTGATAAGATTAGGACTAATAACGTCCTATACTTCCTAATAACGGTTTGTCATTAACACTCTCGGCAAAGATGATCGGCAAGGTCTGCGAGACGCTGAAATAGATCATGTTGATAACAAAAGAAACAGATTACGCGGTACGGTGCATCCTTTACCTGGCGCAAGCAGACGCCCAAATCGCGAATGTAACCGAGGTGTCCCGCAAGATGCACATCCCGAAAACTTTTTTGGCGAAGATTTTTCAAAGGCTCGCCAGGGCAGGCTTGGTGGAATCGAGCCGGGGTATGAACGGCGGGTTCCGGCTCTCGAAACCGCCTTCCGTCATTTCGCTTCTGGACATCATGGAGGCGATCCAGGGCGGATCCTGCATCAATGTCTGCGCAGTGGACAGTAAAAAGTGCAGAAGGAGCGCCGTCTGTTCGGTACATCCTGTCTGGGTCAACCTGAGGGAGGAAGTGAACAGGCGGCTGCAGGAGCAGACGATCGACAAACTGGCGCGCCGGTGAGGGGAGGCGTTTTTTTGCCTAAGATTAGGATGTATTTAGTCCTCTACCCCGCGCGGGACCGTTTTTGGGGTATATAATTGATTCTAATGTAGTCCGATCTCATCACGGAAAGATGGAAAGGAGGAATCGGTTATGGATGTTGTTGCGTTGAGCAGGCTGCAATTCGCGCTCACGAGCATGTTCCACTGGATCTTCGTGCCGCTCACCCTGGGGCTCTCCCTCATGACGGCCTACATGGAAACGCGCTATGTGATAAGCGGCGACGCCACGTACCTCAGGATGACGAAATTTTGGGGAAAACTGTTTCTGATCAACTTCGCCCTCGGCGTGGTGACGGGCATTACCATGGAATTTCAGTTCGGCATGAACTGGGCCGAGTATTCCAAATATGTAGGGGACATCTTCGGCGCCCCGCTTGCCATCGAGGCGACGATGGCGTTCTTTCTCGAGTCGGTCTTCATCGGCGTATGGATCTTCGGATGGAGCAAGGTCTCGCAAAAGGCCCACGCCTTGTCCATCTGGCTCGTTGCGATAGCGACCAACCTCTCGGCGCTCTGGATCCTCCTGGCGAACGGCTGGATGCAGAGCCCCGTCGGCTACGTTCTCAGGAACAACCGCGCCGAGATGGTGGATTTCGGGGCATTGCTCACGAACCCCTATGGCTGGCTCAAGTTCGGCCATACTCTCGCCTCGGGCTACGTGGTGGCCGCATTTTTCGTGATGGGCGTGTCGGCTTATCACCTTCTGAAAAGGAATGAGACTGAATTTTTCCGGCGATCCTTCAGGATTGCGGCTGTCTTCGGCCTGGCAGCGACCGTCGCCGTGGCCGTGATCGGGGATTTCCACGCGGCGGAGGTCGCCCGGACGCAGCCGACGAAGTTCGCGGCCATGGAGGCGATCTGGGACACGCAGAGAAACGTCGGATACAATCTTGTAGTCATTCCCGACCCGGAAAAAGAGTGCAATGCCATCGAAGGCCTCTGCGTGCCGAATATGCTGAGCTATCTCGCATTCCATAACGCCGACGCCGAGATCAAGGGCCTGAAGGCCTTTCCCCGAGAAGAGCGCCCGCCCGTGCATCCGACGTTCTGGAGCTTCCGGCTCATGATCGGCCTCGGTTTCGGCATGATCCTCCTGGCGCTCCTCGCTGTCATCTACGCACGACGGCGGACCCTGGAGATGCACCCGTGGTTTCTGACGATCATGCTGTTCGCCATACCGCTGCCCTACATCGCCGGACAGCTCGGCTGGGTCGTGGCCGAGGTGGGCAGACAGCCCTGGATTGTGTACGGGGTTCTCAAGACGACCCAAGCCGTATCGCAGTCCATCAGCACACTTCAGGTAATAGCGTCTCTCCTGGGATTTGTCCTGCTCTACGGCGGGCTGGGGGCGGTCGATATCTATCTCCTGTCGAAGTTCGCAAAGAAGGGGCCTGACGCCTATTCGCCAACCGCGCTAAAACCGGCAAAGGAGGAGTCATAACATGGAATTCCAAGTCACGTGGTTTGTTCTCTGGTCGGTCCTGTGGGCCGTGTATTTCATGCTCGACGGCTTTGTGCTCGGCGCCGGCATGCTCTATAATGTCCTTACGCGAAACGACCAGGAAAAGAAGATCCTCCTGGGGACGGTGGGTCCGGTGTGGAACGGCAACGAGGTCTGGCTCGTGACCGCCGGCGGAGCCACCTTCGCCGCGTTCCCGAAGACCTATGCGCTCATGTTCAGCTATCTCTATTCGGCCCTCCTGCTGCTCCTGTTTTCGCTCATCATCCGCGGCGTGTCGCTTGAGTTCCGGGGCAAGATCGGCAGCCCTGGCTGGAAAAAAGCCTGGGACGCGGGCATCCTGATCGGCAGCGCCCTTCCCGCCCTGCTCCTGGGCGTGGCCTTCGGGAACATTTTCAGCGGCCTTCCCATGGACGAGGCCGGATACCACGGCTCGCTCTTCTCTCTCTTGAACCCCTACGGACTGTTGACCGGCGTGCTGTTCGTGCTCCTGTTCCTGACCCACGGCAGCCTCTACGTCTGCGTCAAGACCGAGGGTGAGCTGTGCGACAGGTCCACCTCCCTGGCAGGAAAGCTGTGGATCGGGGAGACCATCGCCGCGGTCCTGTTTCTGGCCGCCACAGCGTTCGCCACAAAGCTGTACGACAACTACCTGAGCGCCCCGCTGCTCCTGGTCGCGCCGGGCCTGGCGGTAGCGGCCCTGCTGGGCATTAAATTTTTCCTTGCGAGAGGAAGCCGTTTGCTGGCGTTCGCGTCGTCGTGCCTTGCGATTGTCATGGTCGTGTTCACCGGCGTGATCGGATTGTTCCCGAACCTGATCCCGTCCAGCATTGACGCGGCGCACAGCCTTACGATCTTCAACTCCTCGTCGAGCGTGTACACGCTCAAGGTCATGACTGTCGTGGCGCTCGTGTTCGTTCCCCTGGTGATTGCGTACAAGGTCTGGGTGTATCGCGTATTCAGGTCGCAAGTGACGGAGGAGGACATTCTTAAAAACGAGCAGGCGTATTAACTGCGGGCGCTCTTCCGGAGGATTTTTCGCTTGCGCGGCCGGAGAGGGGCCCGCCCGTACAGGAGCCGCCAACCCGCTTCTATCTTCTATTTCCAGCGTATTCTCGCCTCTTTCCTGAGCGGAATGCGG
>DASWAB010000402.1:0-4268 GCA_036391375.1 Nitrospirota bacterium | reverse complement strand
TTTCAGGGGCATCGGCAAAAAGATGCGCGAAGAAATATCGGCGGTCCTCGCCCGGGAAGGCGGGTTGATTCCGCTGGGCAAAGGCGCGGGAGGCGACAAGACCTTTCCCGTGGACAAATGGGCGGAGGATATCGTCCTCTCCGCGCTCGCGAAGGCGCACCGTGAGGGCGCGTCCTTCACGCTGATTTCCGAGGAACTCGGGATCAGAAAATTCGGCGACGGCGCGAAGATCATTCTCGTCGACCCCATCGACGGAAGCAACAACGCGAAGACGGGCATCCCGTTTTTTTCCTCGTCCCTCGCCCTGCTCAACGGCGAAAAGCTTTCCGACCTTGCGGTCGGATATGTGGTCAACCTTGCCACGGACGACGAATTCTGGGCCATGCGCGCCCACGGGGCGTACAGGAACGGCGCGCGGATCAGGACCTCGGCGAGCGAAGGATTCGCGGTCGTGGCGTACGAAGCGTCCTCGCCGGCGGCCGATATCGCGCGCATCATGCCGCTCATCAAGCGGGCGAGGCGCACGCGGTGCTTCGGCTCCACGGCGCTCGACCTCGCGTATCTTGCGTCGGGCGCCATCAGCGTCTTTGCCACGGCCACGGCCTCGCGAGCCTTCGATTACGCGGCGGGCATGCTGATCCTCGAGGAGGCGGACGGCGTGATCACCGATCTCGAAGGGACCACGCTCGATCACATCACGGCGGGCCTCGACCGGACCGTGCCGCTGCTCGCGTGTGCGCATGAACGGCTGCATGTCATGGCCCTCGAAGCGCTGTCGGCGCGGCAGTTTTGACTCCGCCAGTATTGACATATACCGCTTTTTATGTAATTATGAACATATGGCATTGGTCAATCATACCACGCGGGAAATCAACGCAAAGATCGTCTACTACGGGCCGGGTCTTTGCGGAAAAACAACGAACATTCACCTCATTTACCACCGGATCGCTCCGGGACAGCGAGGCAAGCTGATCTCGCTCTCGACGGAGACCGACCGGACGCTGTTTTTCGATTTTCTTCCCGTCGAACTCGGTACGATCAAGGGCTACCGGGTGCGGTTCCACCTCTACACGGTGCCCGGTCAGGTGTTCTACAACGCCACGCGCAAGCTTGTGCTCAAGGGCGCGGACGGAGTGATCTTCGTCGCCGATTCGCAACGCGCCATGCTCGACGCGAACCTCGAGAGCATCGCGAACCTGCGGGACAATTTTTCCGAGCAGGGCGTCAACCTCTCCGAATTTCCCATGGTGATCCAGTACAACAAACGGGACTTGCCGGACACGCTTTCCGTCCAGGAACTGAACGCGGCGCTGAATCCGCGCAAGGTCCCTTTCTACGAAGCGGTCGCGACGACCGGTGAAGGCGTGCTCAAGACGTTTACCGCCGCATCCAAGCTGGTGCTGCAGGACATGCAGAAGTATCCCGAACGCCATAATTTTTCAATCGGCGATATCCTGAGCAGCGGCGAAAAACGCCCGCAGACGCCGAAGAAGGCCAGGAGGGAAGAACCCCTGTGGGAGCCTTCAATGCCGGGCGCGCCCATGGCCGAAGCAAAGGTGGAGATGGCGGCCCTTGAAGAGGCGGTGGACGCGGGAATGAAGGTGAACCTCGGAAAACCGTTTATGGAAGACGGGCAGATCATCCTCCCGTTCGTCGTACTGGCAAAGGAGAAAGAAGACGAGTTTCAGCTTCGGGTCTCGATCGATATGGAAGCCCCGATGTCGAAGCGGTTTAAGGTCGTTGTAAAGAATTTTAAAAAAATACTATGAGTGCGGACAGAGGTCTTTCCGCGGCGCATGCCGGACTCCGTTTATTCGGCAGACGCGTTTTTTCTTCCGAAGCTCCTTAGCCGGCCCGGGCAGCTGAGAGTGAGGTTTTATGTCGAAAGTAACGGCGCTTATACCTGCGGCGGGCATGGGAAAACGGATGGGCAAAGCGGTGGCAAAGCAGTTTCTGATGCTCGGCGACAAACCTCTGCTTGCCCATACGCTCCTTGCATTTCAGCGCGCGTCGGAAATCGATGAGATCATCCCCATCCTTTCCCAGGAGGAGATGGAGAACTGCCTCCGTGCGGTCATCGAACAGTATCATATAACCAAGGTGAAGACCCTCGTCGCCGGAGGGAAGGAGCGGCAGGATTCCGTCGCAAACGGCCTGCAGAGGCTTGAGAAGGACGCAGCGGTCGTGCTCGTGCATGACGGGGTCCGGCCTTTCGTGACGCAGGAAATGATCAGGGAAACCGTCGAGCTCGCAAAAAAAGGGGAGAATGTGGCCGTGGGCGTGCCGATCAAGGACACCATCAAAGAGGTGGACGGCAAGGGGATCGTCCGCCGTACGCTGGAACGGAACAAACTTTGGGCGATCCAGACGCCCCAGGCCTTTCCGGTCAGGGCGCTTAAGCGCGCCTACGAGGAATCGTCCCGCCATAACGTGTACGGCACCGACGATGCCATGCTCGTGGAACGGGCCGGCGGCGCGGTAAGGGTGATTATGGGAAGCTATGATAATATAAAGATCACCACGCCCGAGGACCTCATTCTGGCAGAGGAAATTTTGAAGAGAAGGTAAAAGCTGCCGCCAAGGCGCGAAGGACGCAAAGGAAATCCTTCCCCCTCCGCGATTTCGCGGTTCACCGTTTTGTTCTGCCTTTTGCCTCTCTTTGCAAAATCTAAGGGAACGGCGTAATGAACGTAAGAATCGGCACTGGCTACGATGTTCACCGGCTCGTCGCGGGAAGGAAGCTTATAATCGGCGGCGTGGATATCCCTTTTGAAAAAGGGCTGTTTGGTCATTCGGACGCTGACGTGCTGCTCCACGCGGTCTGTGACGCGCTTTTGGGCGCGGCAGGTCTGGGAGACATCGGCAGGCATTTCCCCGACACGGAGCAGAAATACCGCGGCGCCTCGAGCCTTGCCCTGCTGGAAGAGGTGAGCCGGATGCTTGGCGAGGCCGGATTCCGGGTGAACAACATCGACGCGACCATTGTGGCGGAAAAGCCGAGGATGGCCCCGCGCATTCCGGAGATGGTCGCAAACATCTCCCGCACGGTCAAGGTCGACCGGTCCGCGGTCAATGTGAAGGCCACGACGACTGAGGGGCTGGGGGCGGCGGGCAGAGGTGAAGGGATGGCGGCGTACGCGGCCTGTACGATCGCTGAAAAGGAGTAAGGCCATGCGACTGAGTCTTTTCGTGATTATCGGTTTCCTGCTTGCGGCGCCGGCGGCTTTCGGCGAACAGCAGCAGGGACAGCCCTCCCAACAGGCGCCAGACGAACAGAAACGATACCTGTACGAGTGGACCGACAGCAAAGGAGCCGTACACGTCGCTGATGAGCTGGGAAAGGTCCCGAAACAATACCGGTCCACGGCGAAACGGCGGGAGGCGGCGCCGGGGACGGAGGATAACGGCAATCAGGGACAGCCGGTCCCGGGCGTCCCTTACGGCAACAGTTTGGGCGGGGAAAATCAAGCCGGCCTTAAAAGCGAATGGCAGCAGCGCATGAGGTCGGCAAAGGAGCGGCTGTCCGCTCTGGAGCAGCGCTACCGCGAACTCGATCAGAAGCGGAATGAATTGCTGGGAAGCTGGGGCGGCGCGGCCTCCGGGCGCTTAGCGGAGCGCGAACAGGCCGCCCAGATTGAAGAAGAGATGAAACGGGTGAAGAGCCAGATCGATGATGCGCGGAACCAGGTCGAGAATGTCATCCCTGACGAAGCCCGCAAAGCCGGGGTGCCGCCGGGCTGGCTGAGGGAATAAAGAGTTCGAAGTGCGGAGTTCGGGAGTGCGAAATAAAAAAGCCGTATTTGTTTTTCAATCCGTAATCCGCAATACTAAATCCGAAATGAGATAATGATCGAGACATTTCGCAGAATCAAAAAGGACTTCCAGGCAGCTCTTGCCATGGATCCCGCCGCGACGAGCAAGCTCGAAGTCGCGCTTACCTATGCGGGTTTTCATGCGCTCCTGCTCCACCGTTTCGCACGCTGGCTCTGGAAAAAGCGCGTTCCGTTCATTCCGCGGGCGTTGTCGCAGTTTGCCCGGTGCCTCACCGGCATCGAGATACACCCCGGCGCAACGATCGGCTCGGGGCTCTTCATCGACCACGGCATGGGCGTGGTGATCGGCGAAACGGCCGAGCTCGGTGACAACGTCACGCTCTTCCAGGGGGTGACTCTCGGCGGGACGGGGAAGCAACGGGGCAAACGCCATCCGACGCTGGGGAGCCACGTGGTCGTGGGCGCTGGCGCCAAGGTCCTCGGCCCCATCAAAAT
>DASWAB010000401.1:0-3434 GCA_036391375.1 Nitrospirota bacterium | reverse complement strand
AACCTGGGCAAATATACGTTCGCGGACGTCGTGGCGTACCGCCTCAACCAGAGGCCCATCAGGACCGCCGCGGCCATCGGCTCGCTCGTCACCGTGCTCTTCTACCTGATCGCGCAGATGGTCGGCGCGGGAACCCTGTTCAAACTGATGTTCGGCCTCCATTTCGAACTGGCCGTGGTCCTCGTCGGCATCCTCATGATCTCCTACGTGCTGTTCGGCGGCATGATCGCCACGACGTGGGTGCAGATCATCAAGGCGGTGCTGCTCCTGGGCGGCGCAACACTTCTCGTGCTGCTGACCCTCGGCAAGGTGGGCTTCAGCTA
Organism: Nitrospirota bacterium; assembly: GCA_036391375.1. Taxonomy (GTDB): domain Bacteria; phylum Nitrospirota; class UBA9217; order UBA9217; family UBA9217; genus DASWAB01. The sequence continues at coordinate 3,111 of DASWAB010000401.1, read as the reverse complement.
CGGCAACCTCTTCGGCCAGGCGCAGGCGAAGTACGGCAAGGGGTTCCTCGAGCCGGGCGGTCTGGTGGCCGATCCGGTTGACGCCTTCTCGCTCGGCCTCGCGCTCATGTTCGGCACCGCCGGGCTCCCGCACATCCTGATGCGGTTCTATACCGTGCCCGACGCGAAGGAAGCGCGCAAATCCGTATTCTACGCCACCGGGTTCATCGGCTACTTCTACATCCTGACCGTGACCATAGGCTTCGGCGCCGCGGTCCTGATCGGTTCCGGCGGCGGCAAACTCGGCCGCGACATCATCATGGGCATCGACAAGGGCGGGAACATGGCCGCCCCGCTTTTGGCCGAGGCCCTCGGCGGCAGCGTGTTCCTCGGGTTCCTCGCGGCGGTCGCCTTCGCGACCATCCTCGCGGTGGTGGCAGGCCTGACCCTCGCGGGCGCATCAGCCCTTTCGCACGATCTGTACGTGGGCGTGATGCGCCGCGGCGTTGCGAATGAGAAGGAAGAGGTGAAGGTGGCGAAGATCGCGACGGTCTGCCTCGGCGTCGCGGCGGTGATCCTCGCCATGCTGTTCAAGGGCCAGAACGTGGCCTTCATGGTCGGCCTCGCCTTCGCCATAGCTGCCTCCGCCAATTTCCCCGCCCTGCTCCTTTCGCTTATGTGGAGGAAATTCACGACGAAGGGCGCGGTGACCAGCATCTACACCGGCATGGGGCTCGCGGTGGTCCTCATCATCCTTTCTCCGACCGTCTATGTCGACATCATCAAGGCGGACGAAGTCAAGGCGGTCAACGCCCAGATCAAGGACATCGACACAAAGGCCGCGGCCATTGACGCCGATGTCGACGCGCTGAAGAAGCAGATCACGGCTGATGAGGCGCTGGGCAGGATGAACAGGAACGAGAAGGCGGTCGCCGTGAAAAGGAACGCGGACCTTCAGGCGTCGATTGACGCGAAGATGAAAGACAAGGAGCCGCTTGCTGCGGCGAAGAAAGACGCAGCTTCCCGTATGCCGAAAGCGCCTATAAAATACAAAAACGTCGGACTCTTCTCCATGGCTGCCGCGTTCCTGATCGGCATCCTGACCTCCCTCCTGTGGCCTGAGAAAGAATCGGAGGGCGGGTTCGTCGATGAGAAACTCAGGGAGTACGTGGGCATAGGCGCGGAATAGGCGGGCGGACGGGAAGGGCGGGGAAGAAGAAAAAGAGCCGCCCCTTTTACTCCCTGCTGCGGAAGCGCTTTTGAGGCCTGCCGGCTTTACACGTTCGTATTTTTGGGGTATGCTTGTTTCGTGGCTGCGGCATCCCGCGGTTATCCCGATATCAAGGAGGAGAACAGGGAATGGCAAAGGAAAGCATCGAAGTCCTCTCGACGGAAAAGAGAGCATTCGCCCCGTCGAAGGAATTCAGTCAAAAAGCTCACATCAAGAGCATGAAGGAGTACGAGCAGCTTTACAGAAGATCCGTGGACGACCCGGAAAAGTTCTGGGCGGAGATGGCGGAGAAGAACCTTACCTGGTACAAGAAGTGGGACAAGGTGCTGGAATATGATTTTATGAAGCCATCGATTAAGTGGTTCATCGGCGGCAAGCTGAACGCCTCGGTGAACTGCCTCGACCGGTTCATTCATACGCCCGCCCGGAACAAGGCGGCGCTCATCTGGGAGGCGGACAGCGGCGTGTACAAGACGTTCACGTACCAGCAGCTCTACTACGAGGTGAACCGGTTCGCCAACGTCCTCAGGAAGAAAGGCATCAAAAGGGGAGACCGGGTCACGATCTACCTTCCCATGATCCCGGAGCTCGCCATCTCCATGCTTGCGTGCGCGAGGATCGGCGCGATCCACAGCGTGGTGTTCGGCGGGTTCTCGGCCAAGTCTCTTCGCGACCGCATCCAGGACTGCCAGTCGACCATGGTGATCACCGCGGACGAAGGCCTGCGGGGCGGCCGGTTCGTGCCCCTGAAGGCGAACGCCGACGAGGCGCTCCTCGAGTGCCCTACGGTGAAGGAGATGATCGTGGTGCAGCGCGCCGGGACCGGCAAGGTGAACATGGAGCCCGGGAGGGACCGGTGGTGGCACGAGGAGATGGCGGCGAAGGACATCAAGAATTACTGCGAGCCCGAAAAGATGGACGCCGAAGACCCGCTCTTCATTCTCTATACTTCGGGCTCGACAGGCAAGCCCAAAGGCGTGCTCCATACCACCGGCGGATACCTGCTGTATACGAACATCACGTTCAAATGGATCTTCGATTACCATGACGAGAACATCCATTTCTGCACCGCCGACATCGGTTGGGTCACCGGCCACAGTTACATATTGTACGGGCCGCTCTCCGCGGGCGCGACGTCGCTCATGTTCGAAGGCATCCCGACCTACCCCGATCCCGGCAGGTTCTGGGACATCGTGGACAAGCATCAGGTGAACATTTTCTACACGGCGCCAACGGCAATCCGCGCTCTCATGAAGGAAGGCGAGGGGTGGGTCGACAAGCACGACCTGTCGTCGCTCCGGGTTCTCGGCAGCGTGGGCGAGCCCATCAACCCCGAGGCGTGGATGTGGTACCATAAGCATGTGGGCAAGGAGAAACTCCCGATCGCGGATACCTGGTGGCAGACCGAGACCGGCGGGATTTTGATCACGCCGCTTCCCGGGGCCATGACGACCAAGCCCGGCTCCGCGACGAGGCCGTTCCCGGGCGTGGTGCCCAGGGTGGTGAAGGAGGACGGCTCTCCGGCCAAGGTGAACGAGGGAGGGTATCTCGTCATCGAGAAACCCTGGCCCGGAATGCTCCGCGGCACCTACGGAGATCCGGAGAACAAGCGCATCAAGGAAGTGTATTTCAGCCGGTTTCCCGGAAAATACTTCACGGGCGACGGCGCGCGCGTGGACGAAGACGGGGACTACTGGCTCATGGGCCGCGTGGACGACGTGATCAACGTTTCGGGCCACCGGCTCGGCACGGCGGAGGTCGAATCAGCCCTCGTCAGCCACGAGGCGGTCGCCGAGGCGGCGGTCGTGGGCTATCCGCACGACATCAAGGGCGAAGGCATCTACGTCTACGTAACGCTCAAGGACGGCCAGAAGCCGTCGGAAGAGCTCAAGAAAATTCTT
>DASWAB010000400.1:0-3828 GCA_036391375.1 Nitrospirota bacterium | reverse complement strand
CCCGTCGTGACGAAGAAGATATTGATCGTGGATGATGAAAACCTGATCCGGTATGCCCTCACGGGAGCGCTTCTCAAGGAAGGCGTCTGCGCGCGGGCCGTGGAGTGCGGCAAGGACGCGCACTCCGAACTCCACAAGAATGTCTATGACCTGTGCATTTTTGATATTCACCTTCCTGACATGAACGGCCTGGACATCATGAAATTCGTAAGGCGCATCTCTCCCGCTACAAAAATTATCATCATGACCGGCAGCGAGATCGACGCCGCAACATTGCAATCGATTCAAGAGAACGCGCACCTTTTAATGACCAAACCCTTTGACCTGAATCGGGTCAAAGCCTTTGTGGAAAACACCGTCGAATGCGGCATGCCGGCAGACCAGGCGAGGAAGTTGTATTATCAAGGCACGGATTATGAGGCGCTTCTGAATTGGCCGACGGATGATAAGAGGCATTGCGAAAGAAATACGACGGAGCAAAAAGCAACCTGTTTTATTATAGCCGCTGACGGCGGGCAGGAAGAAACGAACCTTATTGTCAATATTCTCAATATCAGTGAAACCGGAATGTGCATCCAGGCGGGCCGGCCGCTCAAGCCCGGCCACCTCCTCAGGTTCGGCGGCGCGGCGCAAGGCGTAGGGGTCGTGCGGTGGAGCATGAGCGACGAGACTGAAGAAACATGCCGCGCGGGGATCCAGTTCATGGCCCCGGAGCAGGACGCACGCCCCGCCCCAGGACAGGCATAGACCGGGACGGCGCTTACTCTAATCCGAACTTTTTTACCTGGTACCTGAGTGTGTCGTAGCTGATCCTGAGGAGCTTGGCGGCCTGCACCTTGTTATGTTTTGTCCGGTCCAGGGCCTGGGCAATGAAGTCCTTTTCCACCTCATCGAGCGAGAGGCCGGCTTCGGGGAGCGTAAATTTTCCCGCCTGCGGCTGGCCGGCGGCGCCTGTTTGACCGACCAGCCAATTCGGCAGATGGCCGGGGAGTATCTCCTCCGCGCTTTCCAGCACCACCAGCCGCTCAATGAGGTTCCGCAACTCCCTGATGTTCCCCGGCCAATGGTACGATTTCAAAAGCTCCTCCGCCTCCGGCGAGAAATTTTTGATGGTCTTCTTTTTAAAGCGGGTTGCGAACCGCGAAAGGAAATACCGGGCCAGGAGCGGAATGTCTTCACCACGTTCCCTGAGCGGGGGCACATGCATATAAAAGGTGCTTAACCGGTAGAAGAGGTCCATCCTGAATTCGCCGTTCTTCACCGCTTCCGAAAGGTTTTTGTTCGTTGTGGCTATGACCAGCACGTCGATGGGGATCTCCTCGCTCCCCCCGATGGGCCGCACCGTCCGCTCTTCAAGCACCCGCAGGAGTTTGCCCTGGAGGCCCATCTTCATGTCTCCGATCTCGTCGAGCAGGATCGTCCCGCCTTGCGCCATTTCGAACAAGCCTTTTTTGTCCGCCCTGGCGTCGGTAAATGATCCTTTTTCATATCCGAAAAGCTCGCTTTCGAGCAGCGTTTCGGGCAGGGCAGCGCAGTTCACTTTAATGAAAGGGGAGAATCCCTGCCGCCCCTCATCGCGGATCATGCGGTGGGCCTGCCGGGCGAACAGCTCCTTCCCCGTGCCGCTCTCGCCGGTGATGAGCACGGTGGAGACCGCGGCCTCGGCCATCTTCGCTATTTTCGAGTGCAGCTCCCGCACCGCGGGCGATTCGCCGACGACCTCCCTCTCGATGATTTCCGATTGCACCTTCCGGAGATAATCGACTTCCTGTTTCAACCTGTTTTTTTCAATGAGGTTGCTGAGGACGATCTTGACCTCATCGACGTTAAAAGGCTTCGTCAGATAATCCGCGGCGCCCAGCTTCATGGCTTTCACCGCGGTCTCGGCGGTATCGTCGGCAGTCAGCATGACCACCTGCGTGGGGATTTCCTGCTCGATGATCTCCTTCAGGATGTCGATTCCGTTTTGATCGGCAAGCCGGATATCGAGGAGGACCACCGCGGGCGTCCACGATTTTATCCTGCTTACGACGCCGTCGGCGGCGGTTGCGGTGCGGATCTCATACCCGCTGGCCTTCAACACCCGGGAGAGCATGGAAATAATGAGTTCGTCATCGTCAATGAGATAGATTTTCTGCCTGGCCTTCATGCCGTATGCACTCCTTCTGTGCGGGTAACGGGGAGGCTTATTTTGAACGTGGCCCCTCCACCGGCGTTCCGTTCGATGCCGATCTTGCCTCCATGGTCTTCGACCAGCCGCTTCGAAATCGCCAGACCCAGACCGGTCCCCTTGGCTTTTGTCGTGAAAAACGGCTGGAAGATCTTGTCCGTCATCGCCGCGTCAATTCCCTTGCCGGTATCGGATATCTCGATCCGGACGGCTTGGGCCGTCGCGTCGTAGCAGGTCTTCATGGCCAGGGCGCCGCCCGCGGGCATGGCGTCGACGGCATTCATGATCAGGTTCATGAACACCTGCTTCAGTTGCATCGGATCCGCCGTAATCACCGGGAGCAGGCCGTCGAACTCCTTCTGGAGGGCAATCGTTCCGGACTTTCCCTTCGAGGAATGATGGTTCTGGAGCGCCAATCCTACTACGGCGTCGAGGACGGCGTTCACGTTCGTCTCGACGAGCTGGGACCGCGGAGGCCTCGCGAAGTTGAGAAGGTCCTTCATCAGTAATTCTATGCGCTTGATCTCATCGATCACCTTTACGAGGATGCCCCTGTCTTCTTCCGGCAGGTATGATTCCGAGGAGAGCGCCTCGATCGATACCTTGATGCCTGCAAGGGGGTTCTTGATCTCATGCGCGAGCCCCGTTGCCAGCTCTCCCGCCACCCTGATCTGTTCCGCCCGCTGCAGTTTTTCCTCTGTCTCCTTCCGCTCGGTGATATCGCGGTCGATGGCGAGAATGTATTTGTGGTTCATATATTCAAAGACGCCGGCGCTGATCTCAATGGGGTACACTGTGCCGTCTTTTTTTCGGTGCTCCCCCTCCGTCTTGAGCCATTCCCCCTTCAGGACCCGCTCAATCCGCACCGGTGCGCACGAAGCGGTCGGCTCCGTGTCGAGATCGGTGATTTTCATGGTTTTGAGCTCTTCGATCGTATAGCCGTGGTTCCTCGCCGCCGCCTCGTTGGCTTCCAGGATGCGGCATGCATTCGCCCCTTCCGTCCCCAGGATAAAAATGGAGTCACCGGCGCTTTCAAACAGCAGACGATAGCGCCGTTCGTTTTCCTCGATTTTCAGCATCTGCGCCCTGAGCGAGTCAGACATTGCGTTGAAGCCGATTGCAAGCTCCCCGAACTCGTCCTGCAACCCTTCGATCCGGTGGTCCAGGTTGCCGGCCTTCAGTCTTCTCGTCGCGTCGAGAAGAATGAGAATCGGCCTTGTTACGCCCCTGATCGCGGCGATAGCCACTACCATGACCAGCAAGGGGGTGGCGGCGACGAGCGCGATGAGGAGGGCTCTCGAGCGCCGCGCTTTCTTCTGTGCCTCAACCGTTTGCGCCTCGAGCCGTTTGGCGGTCATGGTGATCATGGCATCGATTTCCATCGTGAGCATCTCGCCGAGATAGTAGGCCTCTTCCTGCTCCTCCCGGATCCGGCGGGCGTTAGCCTGCAGGGTCAACACCCTGCTCAAAGCATGGCCGAACTGGTCTATCTGGTTTTTCGTGTCCTGAAGCTGCCGCATTACATTTTCCGCGTGGTGGCAGGTAAAGCAGGTATCGACCGTATCCCCCATGTCGCGCACATGGCCCACCATCGTTTCGACGCTTTCCGCATGCGCCGTGCGCTGCAGATACAGGTCCGCCTGGACATTGCGGATATT
>DASWAB010000399.1:0-19364 GCA_036391375.1 Nitrospirota bacterium | reverse complement strand
AATCCGCTGGGCCAGGAGTTGTACCGGTATGATGAACTCAAGGACGCCGCCTCGCAGCAGGGCAGGACGCTCCGGAACAAACCGATCAGGGAAATCATCAAAGCGGTCGCAAACGGCGACGTCAGCAAGTTCAGGAGCTCTTTTGCCGATCCCCTCGTGGGGGCGGAAGGCGACCCGCTCCGCTCTTATTACGAGAACCATTCCGGCGCGACGCTCGTCAAGGCGTCCAAAGACAGCGCCGGCAAACTCAAACTCCTTCCCTGGAACGCCAGGGAAGGGGACCCGGTACTCTACGGCAGCGCCTCGAACGGGAAGGACTGGTGGCTTTCCGCCGCCGAGCCGCACTGCGCGGATTGTCATCTGGCGCCGTTCGTCGAGAGCGGAGGCGGCGGTTATTTCCCCATCGACCAGCCGGACAAATATTCCCTCTACCGGTATTCCAAGGCCCACGGGAACATCGCCTGTCAGTCATGCCATGAATCCATCCACGGTCTTTATCCGGTGCGCTACGAAGGCCCCGAAGGCACGGTGGACATGACGTCCCATGAGCAGGCGCTCCAGTTCAGTCCGGACGGGCACTACGCCGGCCCGGTCACCTGCGCCGCCTGCCACCGGGTGAACGAGAAGGGCGTCCCGTCCCAACTCGAGAAGACGGAATACTATAACGACTACTGGGCCTCGGTGGTGCTGCTCCACGCCATGCGGGAGGGGGACCAGAATCTCCCGCTTGATAAACTCATGAAGCGGTTCCCGTACAAAAAAGCGCAAGAAGTCGTCGTTGATGGATGGGAATGAGAGAAACAATGCGAAATGCGAAGTAAAAATCGCCAGACCACAAAGAATCAAAAAGAGAGGAGGGGCTATGACGCTAAATCAAGGAAAGGCAATTTTCATCTGGGGAACGGCAATCTCTGCGGTTATCTTTCTCGCGCTCAGCTATGATTCTCTCATCCAGATGCCGAAAAGGACGCACGAGGAAAAAATGGATGCCCGCGTGGCTTCCGGCAAGTGGGTATGGCAGAAGCACAACTGCAACGACTGCCATACTATTCTCGGCATCGGGGGGTATTATGCCCCTGACGTGACGAAAGTCATGAGCTACCGGGATGCCGATTGGGTGACGCGGTTCCTCAAGGACCCGGAGAAGGTCTGGCCCAATCCGCGCAAGATGCCGAACCTCCATCTTCAGGACCAGGAAGCGTCCGATGTCGTGGCGTTCCTCACGTGGGTGAACGGCATCGACACGAATGACTGGCCTCCCAAGCCGATGGTCGCGACGGCGGTGACTTCGGCCGCTCCGGGGGAAGCGATCTACAAGGCCCAGGGATGCTCCGCCTGCCACATGATCGCAGGCGTCGGCGGAAAGGTCGGGCCTGATCTTTCCTTTGTAGGCAAAAGGCGGGACAAGGAGTGGATCGAGGACCAGCTCAGGGACCCGAAATCGCACGATCCCCAGTCCATCATGCCGAGCTTTTCCAAGCTTTCGGAACGGGACCTTGACGACCTTGCGGCCTATCTTTCATGATTACGATAAGGAGGAACGAGATGAAATACGAATCGCAAAAGATCGCCGTAAATTACTTCCTGATAGCGGCCGTCCTGTTCGGGTTGCAGATCGTCTTCGGCCTGATCACGGGCGCCAAATATGTGTGGGACTCCGATCCGCTGATCAACGTCCTTCCGTTCAATACCTCCCGCGCGATCCATATCAACCTGCTCGTGGTCTGGCTGCTGTTCGGGTTCATGGGCGGGGCGTACTTTCTCGTCCCGGAAGAGGCGCAGACCGAGATCTACAGCAGACCGCTCGCGAATGTTCAGCTCGTGCTGTTCGCCCTGATCGGGGTCACGGCGATTATCGGCTACCTTCTGGGCTGGACCTGGGGAATGCCGTTTCTGGAGCAGCCCACGATTCTCAAAATCGGCATCGTGATCGTGGCGCTGATATTCCTCTTCAACATTTTTATGACCATGATGCGGACGAAGAAGTGGACCGTGATCCAGGGCGTTCTCCTCGGAGGCCTCGTCATGCTGGCCGGGATGTTCCTGTTCGGGGTGTTCTTCATGAAAAACCTCGCGACCCAGTACTTCTGGTGGTGGTGGGTCATCCACCTCTGGGTGGAAGGGGCCTGGGAGCTCGTGACCGGAGCGATCATGGCCTTCATGCTCATGAAACTGACGGGAGTCGACCGCGAGCTTGTGGAAAAATGGCTCTATGTTGAGGTCGGACTCGTCCTGTTCACAGGCATCGTGGGCACGGGACATCATTACTACTGGATCGGCACGCCGTCCTACTGGTTCTGGTGGGGAGGGATCTTCAGCGCGCTTGAGCCGCTCCCGATTCTCTTTATGGTGATGGACACCCTCCGCGTGGTGCGGGAGCGCAGGCTCGAGATCAGCAACCGTCCGGCGCTTTACTGGGCGGTGGGATGCGCGGTGATGCACTTCTTCGGCGCGGGGGTCTGGGGCTTCGCGCATACGCTTCCGCAGATCAATGCCTGGACTCACGGCACGCAGGTTACCGCCTCGCACGGCCACTTCGCCTTCTTCGGCGCGTACGCCATGCTGAACCTGACCATGTTCTACTTCGCGATGCCCCAGTTGAAGGGCCTCGCCGGTTTCAAACAGTCGCCCGGTATCAGGGCCTTCTGGCTCATGTGCTCGTTTATGGGCCTGATCGCGCTCTCGCTTGCGGTCGCCGGCATCGTCCAGGCATATTTTCAGCGGGTGCTCGGCATGGACTACCTGACGACGCAGGAATACCTGAAGCTCTGGTATTCCGTGTTCTGGGTATCGGCATGGGGGTTTGCCGCCGGGGTGGCCGTTTTTCTGATCGATTTTTTCAAGTTCGCAGCGGCGCGGCGGTAGAACCATTTTTTGAGCGTTCTGTCAAGGGGCCCCTTCAGGGGGAAGGGTGCCCTGTTTTTCTATGCAATTTTTTGTTGCCTCTGCCGTGCCGTTCAACGCGTGTGAGCGCGCGATATTTCTTCTTAAAGTTATCTTCCTTAAAAAGCCCTCCTCTGATATAATTCAGTAAGGTTGAAATGCCGGCTGTCCATAAACGGGAGACGCATGAGATCATTCAAGGAGATCAAACACGATTATCGGTTCACCGAAGAGGACGAACAGCGGCTTGCGGCGCTGCGGCCCTTCATGGAAGAGCATGCCGAGGAGGTCCTGAGCACGCTCAACCTCTGGTTCCAGGGGACCAAGGGCGCCGCGGAATTTTTCAACGGCGAGCCGCTGCGAAAACATGTCTTCGAGGACCAAAGGAAGTGGTTCCAGGCGCTGTTTTCAGGCGTTTATGACAACCGCTATTATGATTCTCTCATCAGGATCGGCTCGGCGCACGTGAGGCGGTCCGTGGACGTGCATTACATGCACCGGATCGTCAACATCGTCAAGAATTCCTGCGTCGGGCTCCTGTCGAAAACCGAAGATGCGAAAACGGAGTTCACGAACAATGCCATTACCGTGGGCAAAATCCTCGACATCAGCCTGGATGTCATGACCACGGCGTACATCGAGGAGGAGATGCGGATCTATTCCCCGGTGTACAAGGTCAAAAGCGTGCTCGTGACCTTTGCCGAGCGGTTCTCGCAGACGACGAACCTCCTGCTCGTGCTCGCGCTGATCGGGCTCACGATCGGCGTGGTGTGGCTTTTCGTGCAGGACGTCATGCATCTTGTTGTCGGAAACGTCGTGGAAGGGATCATTTCGGCGTTGGGCTCCATGCTGCTTCTGTGGCTCATGATCGAGCTCATGAACACCGAGATATCGCACCTCAAGGGCGGAAAGTTCCATATCAGCGTGTTCGTCGGCGTGGCCCTCGTCACGATGATCCGGGAAACGATGATCGCAACACTGAAGCACGACCGGCCCGAATCGATCTATTATCTGATCGCGGCCATCCTGGTCATCGGGTTCGTGTACTGGCTCGTCGCCAGAATAGAAAATAAGGAGAAATAACCGCTGTCGTGGCGGGCGATCTTCTGCAAGAAGGGCAAATACATGACTGATAAAGAGGGCGGCGGCGATCCCGCTGCTGAGGCGCGGAAAGGTTTTACGAAGCGTTATGCGCGGTATAAGGTCCCTGATTTCTACCGGAAGTACATCGGCCTGAAAATCGGGTCGGGCGACGCCGCGGTGGACGTGAACCTTTTCAACTTCAGCCGGCACGGGCTCATGTTCCGGAGCAAGGCCCCTTTTGAGGCGGAATCCATGACGGAGTGCGTCATCTCGGCCTCACAATTTCTGACAAAAGACATCACCTTCCGCTGCCGGGTAAAATTCTGCCTGCCCAGGGAAGGCTCCTACGAAATCGGGGCGGAAATCGAAGCGGCCGCCGATGCGACCTGGTTCGACATCTTCACGGAAGTGCATGATTTCATCATGAAGCGGGAAGGGATCGTCTACTGACCTTCTCGCCTATTTCTTTTTATCATAAGCTTTCTTGAAGCGCAGGAAGAGTGGCAGGTCCCTCCAGAACCGCTTCCAACTGTCGGGAGATTTCCATATCATCGATGCATAATTGAGCAGGACCCGCGGCCGCGTGTAGTAGCGCCGGTTGAATTCGCGGTACCGCTCCTCCAGCCGTTCCCTGGTAAAACCCTTCGGCACGAAGCTGAAATTAAGCGCGTTCATCTGCTCCCAGTTCTCCTCGAAGGCGCCGTGTTCGTGAATGTCGCTGTAAATGGGCGCCCCGGGGAAAGGGGTCAGCTTGGAGAGGTTGAATTCATCCAGGGGCAGGCTGAAAACATATTCCATGCTTTTGTCGATGCTCTCTTCGGTCTCGCCGGGAAGGCCCAGCATGAAGAGCCCCTTGGCGCGGATGCCCGCTTTCTTGATGAGAAGGACCATGGCGCGGATGTTTTCGAGCGGGTCGTCCATTTTGCTTGCGGGCAGGTAGGACCGGTGTTTCTTCAGGAGCTCGGGGTCTCCGGTTTCGATGCCGAGACTGATCATCCAGCATCCGGCCTTTTTCATCGTTTTGAGCATCTCGAAGTCGAGTTGCTCCGTGCGGGCCGCGCAGTTGAAGGTCATCTTCAGGCCCGATTTGATCTTGAGGTCGCAGAACTTCATCACCCGGTCGCGCCTGAGCGTGAACGTGTCGTCATAGATGTTGACGTGCCGTATGTTGAAGCGCCGGTGGAGATGGGTCATGAGTTCCATCATGTACTCTGGGGAATTGGCGCGGTAGGTGCGGCGGAAGACCGACCGGTCGCAGTAGGAGCAGAAGTAGGGGCAGCCGCGGCTCGTGATGACCGTGGTGTTCGGCTCCTTGGGATAACTGAAGATAGGCAGCTTGTAGCTTTCGGGGAACCCGTGCAGTTTTTCGTACGCCGGGAAGGGGAGGGCGTCCATCTCGAGCAGCTTTTTGCGGAAACCGGTGAAGACCACTTCCCCCTTCTCGCGAAAAATGAGCCCTTCGATGTTCCGCAGGCCGTCGCCGTCCGATTCCACGAGTTCCAGAAGCGTCTGCTCGCCTTCGCCCACCACGCCGTAATCGATTACCGGAAAATCGCGCAGAAGCCGCTCGCGCAGGCCGGACATCTGCACGCCGCCGAAGACGACCTTGACGGACGGGAGGATTTCCTTTGCCCGTTTGGCGAGCCGGACGCCGTCCGGAAAGCTTGACGTCGTGGTCGAAAACCCGATATAGTCCGGCCGTTCCTCATCGAGATAGGAGGTGATCCGGCTGTCTTCGCCGGGGAATGCGTAGCAGTCGTGAATGTCCGCCCGGTGTCCATGTTGTTCCATCCATGCGGCGAGAGAAAGCAGGCCCATGGGCGCCATGATGTTGACGATGCGCGACAGGTCCTGCTCCCCGGTGGTCCAGTTCTCTCCTCGGGGATGGACGAGGAGGATTTTCTTTTTTTGCGTCATTGACGTCGGTCCTTGTAAAACGAAGTCGGCTTACGGGCGGCGCTGCGTTTTTTACGGGGACATACTACCCTTTCCCGAGGCTTTTGTCTTCAAGAGATTTAAAGATCATGTCCAGAACGTCCCGTTGCCGCCCCTCGTACTTGTTCAGCACCGCAAGGCAGCTTCCCAAGGGAAACCGTTCGTGCAGATACTCCGCATCACGGCTCGAAAGGATGACGATACGGTTTTTGCTGAGGCCTCTGGACACCGCGTAGGAGAGGATCTTGGAGCCGTCCAGCCCCGGCATTTCCAGATCTACCAGGAGGAGATCGAGGTCGGCGGTGACGGAAGAGAGGCATTTCAGCGGATCGCTGCAGGTAAGCACGAGGAGATCGGGATAGCGTTCCTCCACGTATTCTTCGAGCAGTTTTAAAAATGCCGGATCGTCATCGATCAGTAATATTCGTTCCATGGCCAGGTTGACTTCCTTTTACGAGAAAACGGGAATTGCCCGCACGTTCGCCAACTTTATCAAAATTTTCTCCCCGTATCAAGAAAATTGAACGTCGCCGGTTACGCCGGGGATATTTTTTATAAGGATTTACCGCCCCTTTTTTTCTTGACAAGTCCACAAGTTACGTGGTATTTTATGCGCTCCAATTACGAGTAAGGGAATCTATCAGGGAGGATGCAGTTATGTACGCAGTTATCAGCACCGGCGGAAAACAGTATAAGGTAGCGCCCGGAGACGTGGTAAGGGTGGAGAGCCTTGATGCCAAGAAGGGCGATACCGTCGAGATAAAGGACGTTTACATGATTGCGGACGGCGAAAGGGTTTCGGTGGGCAAACCCACGCTCGCGTCAGCATCAGTCACGGCAGAGGTCGTGGAAGAGGACCGGGGCGCGAAGCTCATCATCTTCAAGCACCGGCGGCGCAAAACGTTCCGGAAGACGACCGGTCACCGCCAGAACTACACGGCGATCAGGGTGAAAGAGATAAAAGCGTAAAACTATTTTTGCCGCAGAGGAGCACTCAGAGAACACAGAGAGTAAATCAACAAGTATGCATGGCTTCCCTGACTGGAGCTTTTTACCTCTGTGAACTCCGTGGTTAATGATTTGTGGAGGATTAAGCAATGGCTCATAAAAAAGGCGTGGGCAGTTCAAGAAACGGAAGAGACAGCAATCCGCAGTTTCTCGGCGTGAAGCGCTTCGACGGCGAGAAGATCCAGGCGGGCACGATCATCGTGCGCCAGCACGGGACCAGGATCCACCCGGGCACAAATGTTGGCAAGGGAAGCGACGACACGCTCTTTGCCAGGATTACGGGGGTGGTAAAGTTCGAGCGCAAGGACAAGACCCGCAAGAAGGTGAGCGTATACGCTGTGGCGTAAACCGTCAACTCCATTTATCGCTTACGAAGGCGGCATAGTTGTCTATGCCGCCTTTTCTATTTGTGCGTTATTTCGGGAAATATCTTTTTGGCGCCTGAAGAGCGAGACTCCCGTTATCGGGCTTGCATTTTACAGCGGGTATCTGTATATTTCTCACAGAGTTAAGTTTCCATGTCGAATTTTATCGATCGAGTCAAGATCTTTGTTCAGGCAGGCCATGGCGGGCAGGGTTGCGTGAGTTTCCGGCGAGAGGCCTACGTGCCGAAGGGCGGGCCGGACGGCGGCGACGGCGGCAGGGGCGGTGACGTGATCATCCGGGCGGACAAGCAACTGGGCACGCTGATCGACCTCCGGTACCAGCAGCATTACTCCGCAATGAAGGGCAGGCAGGGCCGCGGCAAACAGCAGTCCGGCTCGGACGGCGAGAACACCGTCATTCGCGTTCCCGTGGGCACGATCGTAAATGACGCCGAAACCCGCACGCTGATCGCGGACATGGACGCCGACGGCAGGGAATATATCATCGCCAGGGGCGGGAGGGGCGGCAAGGGCAACGCCTTTTTCAAGTCCGCAACGCACCAGGCGCCGCGGTTTGCCCAGCCGGGAGAAGAGGGCGAGGCCCAGTGGCTGTTCCTCGAGCTCAAGCTTCTGGCGGACGTGGGGCTCGTGGGGTTCCCAAACGCGGGCAAGTCAACGCTCATCTCGCGGATATCGGCTGCCAAACCCAAGATCGCGGACTATCCTTTTACGACTCTGTCGCCCGTACTCGGCGTCGTGAAGCCCGAGGGCCGGACAAGCTTCGTGGCGGCCGACATCCCAGGACTCATTGAGAACGCGCACAAGGGGGCGGGCCTCGGCTTTGAGTTTCTGCGCCACGTGGAGCGGACGTCCATCCTGCTCCACCTGGTTGACGTGGCCGGCATCGTGCCCGGCGATCCGGTCGAGAACTTCAAAAAGATCAACAAAGAGCTTGAGCTTTACAGTACAGATCTGTTGAAGAAGTACATGGCTGTCGCGGCGACCAAGATCGACGCAGCGGACCAGGAAAAGCTTAGTGAACTGGCCGATTACTGCCGCGAAAGCGGGTATAGATTCTTCCCGATATCCGCTGTTTCCGGAGAAGGCCTTGAGCCGCTTTTGAATTTTCTCGCGGACAAGGTGGAAGAGGAAAAGGAAAAGAGACAGCAGGAGCCGGGGTCCGGGGACAAGGGGGAAGGGGAGGAAAAACGCTGGTGAAGATCCACGGGCCGGGAGCTTGACGACAACACGCAACGGCGCAGCGCAAGCCTGGCGAATGCAAAACATGAAGGACCAACAGCTAAACAGAAAATCAATCTTCTCCAAATCACGCCGCATCGTGATCAAGGTCGGCAGCGCTGTTCTCACGTCGTCCGATCAGGGATTGGACCATAATCGCATCGAACGGCTTGCGTCCGACATCGCGACGCTTATCGGCCTGGGCCGGCATGTGATCATCGTTTCCTCGGGCGCCATCGCCGCGGGCCTTGCGAAACTGGGGCTCAAAAAAACGAAAACCATGCCCCTTTCGCTCAAGCAGGCCGCGGCCGCCGTCGGTCAGTCGGACCTCATGTGGGCGTATGAAAAGACTTTCGACGCGCATGGGAAAAAAGTGGCGCAGGTCCTGCTCACGCGCGAGGACCTTTCGAACCGGACACGGTTCCTGAACGCGCGAAACACGATCCAGACGCTCCTTGACCACGGCGTCGTCCCCGTTATCAACGAAAACGACACCGTTTCGGTCGATGAAATCAAATTCGGCGACAACGACAACCTTTCCGGCATGGTAGTGCACCTCGCGGACGCGGACCTGCTCGTGATTCTGTCGGACATCGACGGCCTCTACACCGCGGACCCGAAGGTCAATCCCTCCGCCGCCTTGATCCCGCTCGTGGAAAAGATCACGGCCGAAGTGGAGCGCGGCGCGGGCGATGCGCAGACCCCCGTGGGCACGGGCGGCATGCGCTCCAAGATCATGACCGCGAAAAAGGTCAGCGCCTACGGCGCGCCCGTGGTGATTGTGAACGGGAAGAAGAACGGCGTGCTCCTGGCGCTGTTCGAAGGCAGGGACGTCGGGACGTTGTTCTTGCCGAGACCGGACAGGCAGGACAGCCGCAAACACTGGATCGCATACACGGTCTGTTCGAGCGGCCGGCTTGTCGTTGACAACGGCGCCAGGGACGCCCTCATGCAAAAAGGCAGGAGCCTCCTCCCCGGCGGCGTGGTGAAGGTCGAGGGGAATTTCAAACTGGGAGACTGCGTTTCCTGCGCCGATCTGGCGGGGACCGTATTTGCCAGGGGGCTGGCCAAGTATTCGTCAGCGGACCTCGACCGGATCAAGGGGCTCAAGACCTCGCAGATCGCTTCCGTCTTAGGGCGCAAGGATTACGACGAGGTGATTCACCGGGATGATCTGGTGATATTATAGATGATCGGAGATCGGACATGAAACAGGGGATACTGATCGCATCGCTTTTTTTTCTTTTGGCCGCGCCCGCATTCGCCGCGTTCAAAATGAATGACCCTGCGCCGGATTTCTCCCTCAAGGACCGCGAAGGGCATGTTTTTACATTGAGCGACGTCGTGGGGGCGAACAGCAAGGAGAAGGCCAACGGCGTTATCCTGAATTTTTTCGCCTCCTGGTGCGTGCCGTGCAGGGAAGAGCTTCCGCTCATCAATGCTCTCGTCGATGAGCTGAAGGGGAAAGGCGTCAAAGTCGTGCTCATCGGCCATCTTGAGGATTTCGACGCCATGCAGGAGATGCTGGCCGCGCTCAAGGTGAACAAGCCGCTCGTCCTGAGCGACCCCGACGGCAAGGTCGGGGAACGGTACGGACTCCGGTTTCTGCCGGTTACGTACTTCATCGGCGGAGACGGGAAATTGAAGCATATCATTTTCGGTGAAATCGAAAGCGAGAAGGAATTGAGGAAAATCGCGGAAAAGCTGTTGAAGTAGCGTTTATCGGATAATGCAGGAGGCCCCATGGACATCAAACAGTACGTTTCAGACAAGGCGAAAAAGGCGAAGGCCGCATCGCGGCAGCTCGCGAACATCTCGACGGAGATCAAGAACAACGCACTCTTCAAGATGGCGGCGGGACTGGAAAAGGACGCTGCCAGGTTGATCGCCGAGAACAAGAAAGACCTTGCCTCTGCGGAGCAGAAGGGCCTGTCCAGGGCCATGATCGACCGCCTGACGTTGAACGCAGACCGCATCAAGGCAATGGCGGACGGGCTCCGTGAAGTCGCGGCGCTGCCTGATCCGGTAGGCGAAGTGCTCAGGATGTGGAGGAGACCGAACGGCATGGAGGTCGGCAGGATGCGGGTGCCGATCGGGCTTATCGGGATTATCTATGAGTCACGGCCGAACGTGACCGCCGACACCGCGGCGCTCTGTCTCAAATCCGGCAACGGCGTGCTGCTCCGGGGCGGCTCGGAGGCGGTCAATTCAAACGACGCCATCGTCGGGATCCTTTCCAGGGCAGGCGCGGAAGCAGGCATCCCGGAGGGCGCTGTATCGTTCATCGAGAACCCGGACCGGGCATGCGTCATGGAGATGCTGAAGCTGAACCAGTACATCGACCTCATCATTCCGCGGGGCGGGGAGGGGCTGATTCGCATGGTCTCGGAAAACTCGACTATCCCCGTGATCAAGCACGACAAGGGAATCTGCCACGTCTACGTGGACGGCAGGGCCGATCTTGCCATGGCGGAGGAGATTTGCTTTAACGCCAAAGTGCAGCGCCCCGGCACGTGCAATGCCATGGAGACCATGCTCGTGCACCAGGACGTGGCGAAGTCATTTCTGCCGGCGGTCATCGGGAGGATGAAAAATGCGGGCGTGGAGATACGCGGCTGCGCGAAGACCAGGGCGATTGTTCCCGATATCAAAAGCGCGACGGACAGGGATTGGGACATCGAATACAACGATTTGATCCTGAATGTGAAGACCGTCACGAGCATGCAAGAGGCGATGGAGCACATCGCGGCCCACGGATCCCAGCACTCGGAGGCCATCGTGACGAACGACTATCAGAGCGCGCGCAGGTTCCAGCGCGAGGTGGACGCCTCGGCCGTTTTCGTGAACGCTTCGACGCGGCTCAACGACGGGTTCGAGTTCGGGCTCGGCGCCGAGATCGGCATTTCGACCACGAGGATACATGCGCGCGGACCCATGGGGCTGGAAGAGCTTACCTCGGCCAAGTTCATCGTGTTCGGGAACGGACAGATAAGAAAATAGTGCGAAATGCGAAGTGTGAAGTGCGGAATTTAGGAATTCGCGAGCATGGCTCTTTCACTCCGCACTCCGCATTGGAACCGGAGGTCATTTGTCACCCAAAATCGGCATCCTCGGCGGCACGTTCAACCCCGTTCACTACGGGCATCTCGCAGCTGCGGAGGAAGTCCGGACGCGCTTGAAGTTAGACCGGGTCCTCTTCGTACCTTCCTATCTCCCGCCGCACAAACAGGAAGAAGACGCCCCATCCGCAGTCCAGCGTTTAGAGATGGTGCGTATGGCTACGGTGGGAAATCCGCGTTTTAAACCTTCGGACATTGAGATCAAGCGGGGCGGAAAATCCTATACCATCGATACGATTGAGGAGTTGCGCCTTGCCAACCCCGGCGCGGAACTGTACTTTCTTACCGGGCTCGATTCGTTTCTCGATATTCGAACATGGCGGGAGTGGGAAACTCTTTTGGCCCGGTGTTCTTTTGTCGTGCTTTCAAGACCGGGATACCGGTTCGCAGACCTTCTAAAAATCGACTTCCTGAAAAATGCTGAAAAGAATCTGATGAGTTTGGACCGCGGTGAGACCACGCATGCCGTGGTGAAAACCGCTTCCTTCGTGATTTTTCTGGAGATGATCCCCCACTATGATATATCGTCGACCGACATCCGCAGGAGGGTCAAACAGGGAGAAAACATCAAATATCTCTTGCCTGAGGCGGTGGAAACTTATATAATAAAAAACAAGTTATATGCTTAATTCGCTCGAAACCGCGCAGCTTTGCGCCGAGGCCGCGGACGGCAAAAAGGCGTTTAACATTCTCATCCTCGATCTCCGGGGGCTGACGTACATCACCGACTACTTCGTGATCTGCTCGGGAAGCAGCAGCACTCAGGTGGGCGCCATCGCCGATTGGATCGGCCAGACCCTTGCGAAGGAGGGCATCCTGCCGTCCCATACCGAAGGGGAGGGAGAAGCAAGCTGGGTGCTCATGGACTACGGTGACGTAGTGGTCCATATTTTCGAGGAGCAGGCCAGACTCCACTATTGCCTCGAAAAACTCTGGGGGGACGCCCCCCGGATAGGGACTGCCGGCGCCAGGGCGCTTCAGGACGCCTCTTCATGAGACTGACGATCATCTGCGTCGGCAAGACCCGCGAACGGTTCATTCGGGAGGGAATGGAGAAATATGCCCGATACCTGAAACCGTACGTGAGCCTTGAAATCAAAGAACTCAGGGAAGAAAAGATACAGGACCTCAGGGACGCGCCGCTCATCAGGAAAAAAGAGGCGGAAAGAATATTCAAGTCCGTCTCGAAAGAAGCGATGCTGGTCGCGCTGGATGAGCGGGGGGAGGAATTCACTTCGCATGGTTTCGCGGAGTTCCTGAACAGGGCGCTCGAGTCGGGCAGGAGGGAAATCGCATTCGTGATCGGCGGCGCCATGGGCCTCGACGAGAGCGTTCCGGAAGGAGCAGGGAAAACGATGGCGTTGTCCCGCTGGACATTGACTCACGAGATGGCGAGACTCGTCCTGCTTGAGCAGCTGTACCGGGCGTTCACGATCATAAAAGGGAAAGCATATCATTATTGACAAGTGATATCGACCGTCAACCGTTCAAACGTTTCAGCGTTTAAAACCGTTTTTTAAGGAAGAAAGGACCGCGAATGAGATTCATCGTTACGCTTCTGCTGGGCATTGTTACGGTGCTCGTCATTCTCGTGGTGGCGTTCAACCAGGGAACGGTCACCATCAACCTCCTTCCTTCGAAGTCGTACGAAATATCCAAGGCCGCCTTTATCCTCGCATCGCTCGGCACCGGCGCGGGCGTCGTTCTTTTTCTGTACCTCGCGCGCGATATCAGGCGGTTCCTGCGCGGTCTCAAGGTGCAGCGGGAACAGAAAAAACGCCTGAAGATACAGGAGCTCTACACCAAGGGCCTCAATTCCATGCTGGCCAAGCGCAATGCCGAGGCCAACGTTTTTTTTCAGAAGGTGCTTGCCATCGATCCGAACCACGTGGACACGCTCCTCCGCCTGGGCATCAGCCGGCTCCGCGAGAAGAACCCGCAGGACGCCATCATCCTGCATCAGAAGGCGCACAACCTGAACCAGGACAATCAGGAAGTGATGTTCTCGCTCGCGGCGGACTATGAAGAAACAAAACGCTATGACGACGCGCTCGAGATGTACCGGAAAATCCTTTCCCGGGACGGTTCCAACCTGGCCGCGCTCATCAGGATGCGGGACCTTTACCAGCGGCTGAACAACTGGGAAGACCTTTCCGAGACGCAGCGCCGGATGCTCTCCAATCCCCTCACGCCGCCGGAGCAGGAGGTAGAGCACCGCAGGCTCGTCGGGTTCAAGTATGAACACGGCCGTTCTCTCCTGGAGGCCGGAAATCTCGAGCGTGCAAGGAAAGTTTTTCGCGGCGTGATCAAGCTGGACAAGGACTTCATTCCCGCATACCTGGGGCTGGGAGAAGTGTATCTTGAAGAAGGCAGGGCCGCCGAAGCCTCCGAACTCTGGGAAAAGGCGTATAAGATGACCTCGTCCACGCTGCTCCTGCTCAGGATCGAAGACCTGTTTCTCAAACAGGGGGAGCCGGGCAAGGCCATTGAAATTTACACCCAGGCGGTGAACTGGAAGCCTCAGGATATCACGCTCAAATTCTTCCTGGGCAAACTTTACTACCGCCTCGAGATGGTCGATGAGGCATTCGATATTCTCACGTCCGTGGACTGGGGGGACAAGGAGCTTCCGGACGTCCACAAACTGCTCGGGAACATCTACCTGCGCCGGGGGTCCCTCGGCCTTGCCGCCTCGGAATTCAAAAAGGCCCTCGGCTTCAAGAAACAGATCATCATTCCCTATACGTGTTCGAATTGCGATTTCAGGACTACGGACTGGTCGGGCCGATGCCCGAACTGCGGCAAGTGGAACACCTTCGGGGTTAATCTCGAAAAGACCTGCTGATACTCATGGCGAGAAGTCAGGGCGATGACATTCCCCCGGCTTCTTTTATTTCAGGGAGCTCTTGCATGGCTGCTAAACGGGTGCTGCTCATCGTGCTCGACGGGTGGGGTGTCAACAAAAACACGGACGGGAACGCGCTCGCGCAAGCGAAGGCCCCGGTTTATCAGGGACTGATCGCCGGCTACCCGCACACGGAGCTTTCGGCGTCGGGCGAGGCCGTCGGTCTTCCCGAAGGCCAGATGGGCAATTCCGAGGTCGGTCACCTGAACTTAGGGGCCGGCAGGATCGTTTACCAGGATTCCACGCGGATCAGCAAGGCAATCAAAGACGGGGACTTTTTCCGGAATCCGGCGCTGCTCTCCGCCCTGCAGTCCGTTCGGCAGTCCGGGGCGAATCTTCACCTCATGGGGCTCCTTTCGGACGGCGGCGTACACAGCCGCCTCGAACACATCCTCGCGATGTTCGACCTGGTGAAGGCCAGCGGCGTCACGAACGTCTTTTTTCACGCCTTTCTCGACGGCAGGGACACGCCTCCCTCAAGCGCCGTCAGGTATATCACACAGCTCGAAGACCATCTTGCCCGGATCGGCATCGGCAGGATTGCCACGGTCTCGGGGCGGTACTACGCCATGGACCGCGACAAGCGCTGGGAGCGTGTCCAAAAGGCGTACGAGGCCATCGCCCTGGGCGAGGGCATACGGAAGCACTCGGCCATCGAAGCGGTGGAGCAGAGTTACGAAAACAACAGGACCGACGAGTTCATGATCCCAGCGGTCATTCTCGATCAAGATACCTATAAACCCCTTGCCCCGATCAGAGACAACGACGCGGTCATTTTTTGTAATTTTCGCGCCGACCGGGCGCGGGAGATCACCCGCGCCCTCACCGAGCCGGATTTTCAGGGCTGTAATCGGGGCAGGGCGCCGAAGCTCTCGACTTTCGTCTGCCTCACGACATACGATGAGACCTTCGCCCTGCCTGTCGCCTTCGGACCGGTGCGGCTCACCAACATCCTTGGCGAGGTGCTGAGCGCGCAGGAAATCCGCCAGCTCCGCATCGCGGAAACAGAAAAGTACGCGCACGTCACGTTTTTCTTCAACGGCGGGGAAGAGCCCCCGTTCCCGCTCGAGGACCGGATACTGGTTCCTTCCCCGCGCGACGTGGCCACCTACGATAAAAAACCCGAGATGAGCGCGCAGCAGATAACCGACAACGTGGTGGAAAACATCCGCTCGCGCCGGTACGGGTTTATCCTGGTCAACTACGCAAACCCGGACATGGTCGGGCATACCGGCATCATGGAGGCCGCGGTCAAGGCTGTGGAAACGCTTGACGAGTGCATGGGCCGGGTGCTCAGCGCCGCGCAGGAAGGGGACATGCTGGCGCTCATTACGGCCGATCACGGCAATATCGAGGTCCTGGTCGATCCTTCGGCCGGACAGCCGCACACCGCGCACACCACCAATCCCGTTCCGTTCATCATCGTTCAGAAGGGCGTTCCTCTGAGAGACCACGGGATCCTTGCGGATGTGGCGCCGACGGTGCTTGATCTCATGGAGATCGCCATACCGCCAGAAATGACCGGAAAGAGCCTCATCCGATAGGATGTTTTCCCCCCTTCACATGACTATCTTTCATCGCCTCCTTGATTTTGTCCTGCCCACGTCCTGCGCATATTGCAATGCCCCGGTCGGTGAATCCGATATCCCGTATTTTTGCTCTTCCTGCTGGAACGATTTCTCCCCGATAGGCGGGCCGGTTTGCCCGCGCTGCGGCAAGCCGTTCGAATCGCCCGAGGCCCTTGCGTACAGCTCTCATCATGAATGCTCCGCATGCAGACAGGCGCCGCCGGCGTTCGACCAGGCGCTTTCAGTCGGGTATTTCGAAGGCCCGCTGCGGGAAGCCGTTCATCAATTTAAATACCGGCCCTGCAGATCGCTGGGGAGGCCGCTGGGCGAATGGATGGCGGAAAGGCTCCGCCTCGTCTCGGACATTGATGTCATTATCCCTGTCCCTCTCCATGCCGCGAGACTGAGGTCGCGGGGATTCAACCAGGCCTTGCTCCTCGCCTACCATCTGAGCGGAGCGCTCCATATCCCCCTTTCCTATAACAACCTGATTCGGGTAAGACAGACAAGACCGCAGGTGGAATTGACGGGGGCGGAGCGGGTGCGGAACGTCGCGGGCGCTTTTGCGCTCAAACAGCCCGGTGAAATGGCGGGCAAGCGGGCGGTGCTCGTTGACGATGTGTTTACCACCGGAGCCACCCTGAATGAATGCGCTGCGGTGCTCAAGGCCGCCGGAGCCGCGCAGGCGGTTGCCTGTACGCTTACGAGGGCGGTATAGTCATCCCATTCTTTTTATCCGATCACAACGCCGGGTTGCACAGCTTCTGCAATCTTGACAAGCAGCAGGGGCTTGGGTATAGTTTACCATTAATCACCTTTTTCAAAGCGCCTTCTCTGCTCACATCACCTGACTGCACGCCAGCAAATCGCCAGCGTGTTGTGGCTCCAGCCCCTCTTCGTCAAGGCGAAAAAAGTCTCATGGAAATCAACTGAGGAACCGGAGGACGTTATGCTGACTCAGGGGAAAAACCTTGCCTTCATCGTTGCGGCGCTTGCCGTTACGATTTCCGGATGCGGCCCCAAGGCGGCGCCTTCAACATCGGTGACGGACACCCCCGGATACCATTATCATCAGGGTTTGAAGGCGTTGGATGCCGACAGGCTGGATGACGCGATGCGTGAATTTGGCCGCGCCGTTGCCCTCGATCCGAAATCGCCGCTCGGGTACGTTGGGCAAGGACTTGTGCTGGGCAAGAAGGGAGAATGCAAGCCCGCCATCGGGAATATGGAAAAGGCAAAGGGGTATGAGAAAAAGGGCGTCGAGGCCCACATCGGCATGATTCGCCTCTACGGCATGCAGGCATCCAGGGAATTGAAGCTGGTCGGCGACCTGGTCAAGTCTGCGGAGAAGGAATTTAAGGCCGCCAACGATAAAGAGCGGAACAATCCCCGGCTGTATTACTACATGGGAATGTGCTACACGACCGCGCTCGACTTCGACAAGGCAGCGGCCCTGTTCCGCGCAGTCCTCGACATGAACCGCGGTTTTGTCGCGGAGGCCAATGCCGGACGGGCCCTTATCCAAAAGGTAGAGCGCGCTGCTCCGGCGACAGAGATCGGGAAAAAGATCGCCCTGATCGACAAACTCGACCGGGCGGGTATCGCCGCCCTCCTCGACCAGGAGATGAATCTCGGCAAACTTTTTACCAGGCGCGGCGTCAAGATCTCCGATGCGGGCTTCAAGGCCCCGGCCGGACCGGGCGCCAACAGCGACACGGAAACCGCTATAGAGATGGAGCCGGCAGCGGACATTGCGGACAACTGGCTCAGGCCGAGCATCGAGACGGTGCTCCATTTCCAGATCCGCGGGCTTGATGCCGGTTCGAACCGCCTGTTCGAGCCCGGAAAGTTCGTTACCAGGGGAGAGTTCGCGTGCATGCTCGAGGACATCCTGGTCAAGGCGACGGGGAACGAAAAACCGGCCAGGAAGTTTCTGGGTGCAACCTCGCCCTTCCCGGACGTCAGGAACGACCAGTATTGTTTCAGCGCCGCGATGACGGCGACTTCCCGCGGGCTCCTCGAAGCCGACAAGGCGACCGGCGAGTTCAGGCCGGGAGACGCTGTTTCGGGGGCGGACGCCCTGATTGCAATCCGCTCGTTCAAAGACCAGCTTGCCTTCTGATTTTTTGTACGACCGCTTCGCCCGGACGGAGCGGGTTTTTGACGCCGCTATGAAAAAACGATTATCCGCCGCTTTTTTCATTCCTTCTTGCATCGGGACAGTCAAAGGCGCCCTTTCTCCTCCGTGCAGGGATTTGCAGAGTAATGATAAGGAGATACGCATGTCATGTTTCGTAAGAGGTTTTGCAGCGTTTTGTATCGCGGCCTTTTTATGTGGTTGCGCAGTCCCTCGCCCTCCACTTCCGCATGACAGCGGCAATCCACTCAAACAGGTGGCGGTTCTGCCGTTCAGGAACGACACCGCCGACGTGGACGGCCCGGACATGATGAGAAATAAGATGGTTCATGCGCTGGAGAACCGTTCGTATGTCGTGAAGGATCTGAAGGAAACCGATCAGATTCTGCGCGACCGGATGGGAATCACGCTCGGGGGCCAGCTTGATATGATAACGGCGCAAAAACTCGGAGAGACCCTGGGCGTCGAAGGCGTGTTATACGGGACGCTCATGGATTTCGATGAAACGACGACCGGCGCCGTCAACATCAGGAAAGTCAGGGGAAAGTTCAAGCTCGTGAGCGCCATGACCGGCCAGACGCTGTGGGAGCAGGGGCTGGGGGTGCGGAGTGAGATGATGATGCAGTCTGCGGCCGGAGCCGCCGCGGCCATCGTCTCGCGGGCCGCGGATGCGCGGGACAAGGAGGCGCCCTGGGTGACCATCGGGAGCATCACGACCGGCAGCAACAAACTCGGCGAATCCCTGGCCATCGGCCTGGGGACCAGGCTGATTTCCAAGGCCATTGGAAAGCAGCTGGACTATGAATCCACGGAACTGGCCAGGCGGATAACGCAGAATCTGCCGTGGGGCCCGGGCGCTCCCGATGCGATGAATAAATGACATGCGGGATAAAAAATCATAAGCGATAATTCCGAAGGAGGACATGCAATGAAAAAAGAATCATGGTTCCTGATGGCTGGCATCGTGCTGGCGCTTCTGGCGGGAGGCTGCGGGCCGACCATGTCCGGCGCGGTCAAGGACGACACCACGCTGACCGACACGTCAAAGCAGTTGAAGACAAGCAGCGGCGTTTCCGATTACAAAGGGCCGAAGCTCCGGGTCGGCGTGGTCAATTTCCAGAA
>DASWAB010000398.1:0-2964 GCA_036391375.1 Nitrospirota bacterium | reverse complement strand
CGGTCGTGCGTCACGAACAGGAGCGTGCCCCTGAATTCGAGCAGGAACTCCTCAAGCCACGAAATGGCCTCGATATCGAGATGATTGGTCGGTTCATCGAGAAGCAAAAGGTCCGGATCGCCGGCGAGCGCCTTTGCCGGAAGCACGCGGCGCTTGAGCCCGCCCGAAAGCCCGGAAAATCCGGCGTCCGCAGGGAGCTTGAGGCGCGAAAGGATTGTCTCGACCCGCTGCTGTATTTGCCATCCGCCTGACGCCTCGAGCCGGTGCTGCACCTTCTCGAGTTCGGTCATCGCCTGAGCGCTGTGATCGCCAGCGAGCTCGGCGCTTCGCCGGTGATACTCGGCAACGAGTTTTCCCTGCTCCCCCAGGCCGCCGGCCACGACGTCGAACACGCTGCCGTGAATGTCCTGCGGCACCTCCTGGGTCAGGAGCGTGATCCGCACGCCCTGCTGATAGACGACCTTTCCGGCGTCGGGCTTCACCTCGCCCATGATCAGGCGCAGGATGGTGGACTTCCCCGTGCCGTTGCGGCCTACGAGACAGACCCGTTCGCCCCGGTCTATCGAGAGCTCGACCCCTTCGAGGAGCAGCGGCCCGCCGAAACCGACGTTCACATTTTGCAAACTTACCAATGCCATGACATCCTCTGTGCGTATCTGCCGTTTTTGTCCACCCACTGTACCCCGCGCAATGTTGAATTACAAGAGAAATGAACATTCCGAAACAGTATTTCGCATCGGATTTACAAGGATAAACGCGAGATGACCGCGAAGAACTCGGTCGCGACAGCGTCGAAGCGCTGCGTTTTCTTGTATGACGGTTCACGATCGCGGTTTTTCATCGGTCTTTTTCTATTGACATCATGGGCCGTCGTGGATATATTTTGAATTAATGACAGCGATTACCGAGACGGATGTCGTGCTGGCCTGCCAGACGCTCTTCGGAAAACATGTCGATATCAGCAGAGACTTCCTGTATTACGTTCAGCCGGGCGGCGTCAAGTCCGCATATCGGAAAAAAGCCAAGGAAACCCATCCCGATCTCTTTGCCGCAGAACCTCCCCACATCCAGAAAAAACAGACCGCGTTGTTCCGCGAAATACTCCAGGCCTACGATGTCCTGACGCTCTTTCTCAAACAGCGCGAGGACGGAGCATGGCGGCCGCCCCGCGTGCGGACGGTCCGGCCGCGCAGGAAAAAAGAGGAACAGAGGAAGGCCCAGCCGGCCCCGGAGCGGCCCCAACCTGGCAAGAACGACGACGCCTACTACCACGGCGGCATACCGTTCTGCACCTTGCAGATCGGCCAGTACCTGTTCTATCGCGGCAAAATATCCTTTGGAACGCTGGTCAAGGCGCTGATCTGGCAGCGAAAACAGCGGCCGTCATTCGGCGACATCGCCCTGCGCTGGGGATTGCTCGATCCCGAAGACATTGCGAAAATATCCGCTGCAAGCAATTTGGCGCGGCTGTTCGGAGAGCGGGCCGTCATGCTGGGTCTGCTTACGATATTTCAGGTCAATACGGTACTCCTGTTCCAGCGATCTTTGCAAAATCGGCTTGGCCGGTATTTTGTCATGAACAGCATCTTCACCCATGAAGAATTGGAGCGTATGGACCGACAGCTCAAGGAACACAATGCCGGCGTCCTTGCCGCTTCCTTGCACTACAAACGACAGCAACGGGCATGCGCCTGACCAAGGAAACGATACCTTTTTTTCTCGCCGTTTTCTGCTGCACCCTTCCCTCTTACGCTGCCTTCTGAATATATATCCTTGACAGGCCCGGGAATTATCACTATTCTATAACAATTCGTATATGACCATTGCGTAATCGGAAATGACTTTGACAGGGGGGGAAGATGAAAAAAATCGTCTTGTTCTTATTGTTTTTTGCTCTTACATTCACCTTCGGGGTACATGGCGCGCGGGCGGCCGGGCTCGGATTTTACGGATCTTTCGGCGGCGGAACTGCGGACTGGTCTCCCAACAGCAGCGGCGTTTATGACTTCAGTAAAAACACCAAGCACCTCGGCTTCGGCCTGGTAATGGACACGGCCCCGGCCAGCGCCAGACTGTTCAATTATCAGTTGAATATCGGGTATGACCGGTTCAGAAACACGAACAGCAATGCATGGGGGGATGCCGATCTCGACAGCCTCGTCATCAGCAACAACTTCGGCTTCGGCGGCATGCTGAACTCCACCACCCGGCTGTGGTTCGGGCCTGAAATCCAGATCCGATGGGCGGACGGAAAACCCGACCGCTACTCAAATTTCAAAATCAAGCTTTTCGGTCTCGGGATCGGGCCGGTGCTCGGGATGAACTTCAACTTCAGCGACAGTGGCACGTTCGCCGTCAAGACGGGGTATCAATTCATCCACTACGCCGGAGAGGGAAACGGATACTTTGACCACTCGGCTCCAAACACGGTACCGCTATACAGTCATAACTACAATTACGATGTTACGGAAAAAATGTTCTACGTTATGCTCGAGTTTATGATCAGAACCTCGCGGGACGGGTATTGAGCATGTCCTGACGGGGAGTTGGCAGCGGGGGAATAATTCGTTTTCCGCGGCAACACGCTTACTCCAGCGCCACGGCAAAGCTGCCCGGATAGCCGTGATCGCAGAATTCCCGTTCCGCGCTCTCCGCGTCCTTGAGCGACGAATATTTCCCGGCATATACGCGGTAGAAAGTCGCGCCGTTCACTGTTGTCATGTGTATCTCCGAAAACCCGAAGAGCGTTTTCATTTCTCCGGACAAACGTTCTGCGTTTCTGGGGTCGCGGAACGATCCGATCTGCACGGTAAAGCTGCCGGTTTCGTAGCTTGACGCGGCCTTGTACGTATTCGTCCCATTTACGCGGTATCCCAGCGCCTCCACCTTCACCCAGGCCGTTCCCGCGATGTCGATGCCGAGCATTTTGGCGGCCGCATAGGAAAGATCGAGTATCCGGCCTTT
>DASWAB010000397.1:0-6883 GCA_036391375.1 Nitrospirota bacterium | reverse complement strand
AACTCGACCAGGCAAAGGCGTGCGTGGAAGCGGCAACGAACATTGCAGAGCTGAGAAAATGCCGGCCCGAACCGATGGGGATGGGCCCAGGCGGCATGAACCAGCGGGGCGCAGGCCAGCGGAGGCCCCCGATGGGGGCGCCTCAATAGAACGAAACAGGGCCTTTTTTCTGACAAAAAAATCCGGGCCTCAAAAAGGGGGCCCGGATGCCGCATTGCGGTTGTTATTTATACGTATATATTTTCTGCGCCTTCTCTCATGCCGCCTTCTTTGTTGTCTTGCTTACCCGCTGCATCCCCGCGTATACCTGCGGCCGTTTCTGAAACTCCTTTTTGTCGCTGTCGCTGCAGAAATAATACGTTTGTCCCTTGTAGTCGGCTTTGCGTTTTGAATCCCGATCCACGTCCATGCCGCACACGGAACAATTCACTTTGTTTTTTGTTGCAGGCATTGTCTCCACCTCCATTTCTCCCTCTTATTAGTATAACAATTGATCCGGCAGGGTGTCAAATTCCAGGCAGGGTAACAGGCATTTCATACAACTTCATTACTACATCGCCGGCTATAAAGGGACTTTCCGGGAAGCGGATAATTGCGAAAAAAGGGAGATGGCGGGACCTTGGGGAGAAAAAGCGCCCGGAGAGCAAGGCTTCCTCACACGGCGGGACGGAGAATGGCCGAATTCAGGCCTTGCGGGGGGTGATCAGGGAAGAAAGGGGGGGCAGGCCGCACTGTGATCCTTCGCAAAAAAGCATCTTAATATGAACCAGCGCCCGTAAAGCATCTTCTTAATCCAGAGGGGTGCCGTCCCTCAGGTCTTCATAAAACTTCCGGAGGTCAGGGAGCTTCTTCGCAGCCATGGCCTTCATCCCGCTCCGGGGGTGCTCGTTCAGGATTCCCGTGATCATATACGGAATGTGATACCCCCACTCCACCTTCGCCTTCATGGAGATAAAGGTATCCTGAATGACCTCGATTATTGGCCTGATATCGAATTTCGGATTTTTCAGGAACGCGAGCAGAAGTTCCGTGGGGCAGTTGCCCGCGCCGCGTCCCATGCCGTAGATGGTAGAATCAAGACGATTGATGCCCGCAATGATCCCGTCGATCGTGTTCGAGAACGCGAGCTGCTGGTTGTTGTGGGTATGGATGCCGAGTTCCTTCCCCGGCAGCGCAGACAGGTACTTCTTTGCAAAGAAATGGACCTGCTCCGAATACATCGCGCCGAAGCTGTCCACGAGGTAGATGACCGGCACGTCGCTTTTTGCAAGGTCTTCGAGCGCGTCATCGAGGTCTTTTTCGAGGACCTTCGACACTGCCATCAGGTTGATCGTCGTCTCGTAGCCCTTCTCCATGCAGTGGTGGGCAAGGCTGATCGCTTTATCGACCTCCTTTGCATAGCAAGCCACCCGGATCATGTCAAGGACGCTTTCGCTCTTCCGGGGGATGTCTTCGGGGTCGATGCGGCCGATGTCCGCCATGGCGGACAACTTCAAGGTCTTTTCAACGCCGTCGATGACCCGTTTCAGGTCGTCTTCGCAGCAGAACTTCCATGCGCCGTTGTCTGCCCGGGAAAAGTATTTTTCCGAAGACTTGTATCCGATCTCCATGTAGTCGACGCCCGCCTGCGAAAGGGCGATATAGACCTTCCTGACGAAATCGTCGCTGAACTGCCACTGGTTGATCAAGCCGCCGTCCCGAACCGTGCAGTCAAGGACTTTTATCTGAGGGCGAAACATTTTGTAGTGCCTCCTGAAATGAACTTATTCCGGTCTTGCATGAACATGAAGAAGTGTAATAATACCCGATTTCCGCGATAATGTGAAGTCATATCTTGGGTTGCGTGAATTCCTCAACTTTTTTCACGAAACTATTCGCCAGCCCGCCGATGGCATGCCAGTCTCCCGCGGCCACGAGCTCGCGCCGGATTATGGCCGAGCCGATGAGGACCCCCGCGGCGTCCGCGGCGAGATATTGGGACACATTATCCAGGTTCGCCCCGCCGCAGAGCATGTATCTCACAAAGGGCAGCGGCCCTCTGACCGCCTTGAGAAAGCCGAGTCCGCCGAGCTCGACAAACGGGAAGAGCTTGATGATGTCTCCGCCCGCCTTGTGTGCCCGGCAAATTTCCGTGGGCGTGCTCGCGCCGGGAATCGAAACGACGCCTTCCTTCTTTGTGAACTTCACGATGTCTTCGTCAAAATGAGGGCTGACAAGGTAGGAAGCCCCTGCCTGGAGCGCCTTCTTCGCATCCTCCACGGAGAGGATCGTGCCTGCCCCCACCGCGACCCGGCCATCGCCGCTTAAGCGGCGTATCACGTGATCGGCCTCCGGCACCGTGAAGGTTATTTCAATGAAGCGGATGCCCCCTTCCGCACAGGCCGCCGCGGCCTGATAGGCCTCTTCCGGCGTCTTTGTGCGGACCGCGACCATCAACTGGCAGCTCTTCAGTTTTTCTATAAAACGCTCTGTCGTCGTCATCGGGTCTCATGCATCCCGCGCCTTGGCATCCCCGGCTCCTGCCAGAAGGGACTCCACTATAAAACACGGGAAGCCTCAGGCGGTTACTCTACCACATGGTCCAGACCACGTTTTGCCGTCATCGGTCAGCCGGGTATCGGGAAACATTCCCGGCGGGGCGGGTCCCTGACTGTATGAAGTCCGCTATTGCCTGGGCATCACGGTCCGGCAATTTTTCCACCCCGAAGGCCGGCATGGCGCCGGAGGGGTTCCTCATGGAAAAAATAATATTTTTCGATGACCTCAGCTTGCGGGGATCGGGGTGGCAACTGAGGCAGTGTTTCCGGAAGAGCGCCGCTCCGTTACCTTGGGAAGCGGCGACGCTTCCGCGGGGGACGGCCCCGAAAGAAATAAGAACGAATAAAATGAGCGGCGCGCCGATTTTTTTCATATGCAATCCCTTGCAAATTCATCGACCCCGCTCATTCTGCTGAAAACCTTTCAGCGCCGAACCGGGCGGATTTGAAAAACGCCATCCGCCGCAGAACGCCTTCGGGCCGCCTGTGAACTTACAATACACCTGCCTTAAAAGCAAGAGTTTTTTTGATTTGGCTGATGTGAAAAGGCGCTTCGGGCGGTTTTTTGCCGGCGCAATTGATCGGGACCGGCGATGACAAAGAGTGGCGCTCTTCATGAAACGCCTGAGACCCTCACGCTGTCTTTGGCGTCTCCGCCGCCTCCGCTGTCGTTTCAAATGCCTGGTGCTCGGCGGCAAGGAACAGATACATCGCCGGCACGACGAACAGGGTAAAGAGCGTGCCGATGGCGATGCCGGTCATGATTACCAGCCCCATGTTGAACCTGCCTGCCGCGCCCGCTCCGGAAGCGGTCACGAGCGGCAGCACGCCAAGGACCATCGCGGCGGTTGTCATCAGGATGGGCCGGAGCCGGATTGCCGCCGCCGTCTCCACGGCCTCGCGTTTGCCCTTTCCTTCGCGCTGCAGGTCGTTCGCGAACTGGACGATCAGGATGCCATGCTTGCTGATGAGCCCGATCAGGGTCACGAGCCCCACTTCCGTATAGATGTTCAGGCTCGCGTGGCCCACGCCAAGGCTGATGAAGATCATGGCCCCGCAGATCGACATGGGCACGCTCACGAGCACAATGAAGGGATCGCGGAAGCTTTCAAACAATGCGGCGAGCGCGAGAAAAATGATGATCAGCGAAAAGACAAAGGTGATCTCCAGGGCGGTCGACTCCTGCACGTACTGGCGCGACTGGCCGGCGTAATCGACGCCGTACCCCTGGGGAAGAACCTCCTGCGCGATATTCTTGAGCGTATCGAGCGCCTCGCCGAGCGTGACTCCCGGCGCGAGCACGCCCGAGACCGTCGCGGAGTTGAGCTGTTGGAAATGGTTCAGCGACTCGGGCACGACGGTCGTCTTCAGCTTCACTATCGTCGAAAGCGGGACCGATGCGCCTGCCGGGGTGGTGATGTAGTAGTCCTGAAGCTGATCGGCGTTCAGCCGCTCCTGCCGCCTCACCTGCGGGATCACCTTGTAGGAACGGCCGGCGAGGCTGAAGTAGTTGACGTACCCGCCGCCCAGCATGGAGCCCAGCGCGCCGCCCACGTCCCGCATGGTCAGGCCGAGTTCCGACGCCTTGTCGCGGTCGATCTCCACCGCGGCCTGCGGTTTATCGAGCTTGAGGTCGCTGTCGAGGTAAGCGAACATTCCGCTTTGATATGCCTTGCCGAGAAACGCCTGGGAAACCTCATTCAGGCGTTCGTAGGATTCGGTGGTGCCGATCACGAACTGAACCGGCAGGCCGCTGCTCCCGGGGAGGGGCGGCGGGAGAAACGCCGCGGAGCGCGAAGCCGCAATCCCGCCCAGCTTCATCTGGACCTGCGGCAGAAGCCCCACGGACGTCCGCTTGCGTTCTTCCCAGGGTTTGAACACCATGCCGCTGAAGGCGAGGTTCAGCGAACCTGCGCCGGCGAACTGGAAGACATGGCCGGTCTCGGGATAGGAAGCGTAAACATCATAGATCTGCCGCGTGGAGAGCACGGTCTGGTCCAGCGTCGCATTGGGCGCCGCGGTGGTCAACGCGATGATGATGCCCTGATCTTCATTGGGGGCGAGTTCGCTCTTCGAGGTCGCATACAGGAAATAGATGCTGACGAGGACCAGCGAGGCGAGCACCGCCGTCACCGGCAGGGTGTTGAGCGAGCCGTGCAGGAGGCGCTCGTAGCCGCGGCGCAGGCCCCCGAACTGACGGTCGATCCATGCGGCAAAACGGCTCTGGCCGTCATGATTATACGCTTTGAGAAAGCGCGAGGACATCATGGGCGACAACGTGAGCGCTACGACGGCGGACACGGCCACGGCCCCGGCAAGCGTGTAGGCGAATTCGGTGAATAAGGCGCCGGTGAGGCCGCCCATAAACCCGATCGGAACGTATACCGCGATCAGCACCACCGAGATCGCGACGATCGGACCGGCAAGCTCCCGCGCCCCCTGGAGAGCGGCAGGCAGCGGCTTCATACCCGCCTCCATGTGGCGGTGCACATTCTCGACCACGATGATGGCGTCGTCAACCACGAGGCCGATGGCGAGCACCAGAGCGAGCAGGGTCAGCAGATTAATGGTGTATCCGAGCACGAGCATGATGAAGAAGGCCCCGATCAGGGACAGCGGCATGGCGATGGTGGGGATGATGACCGACCGCACCCTTCCGAGAAACAGAAAGATGACCGCCGTCACGATCAGGAGGGCCTCCACCAGGGTCCGGATCACCTCGCGGATCGAGCTGTTCACGTACTTGGTGGCGTCATATACGATGCGGCCGTCGAGCCCCTGCGGCAACTGCTCCGCTATGGACGGGAATACCTTTCGCACGCCGTCGATCACGGTGAGCAAGTTGGCCGACGGCGCGGCCTTGATGCCGATGTATACGGCGCTCTTGTTGTCAAAGGTCACCGCCGTGTCGTAATCCTCGGCGCCGAGCGTGACGGCGGCGACATCGCCCAGCCGGACGAGGGCGCCGTTTTTCTGCCGGATGACGAGGCGTTTGAACTCGTCGACGGAGTGCAGGCTCGTGTCCGCGGTAAGATCGACGGTCACCATGTCGCCCTTGGTGCGCCCCAGCGCCGAGATGAAATCGTTGGCGGCAAGCGCGTTGCTTACCTCCGTGGCGCTCACGCCGTACGCCGCCATCTTCTCCGGGTCGAGCCACGCCCGGAGCGCGAACTGGCGCTGGCCGAGGATCTCGGCCGTCTGCACGCCGTCCACGGCCTGCAGCTTGGGCTGCACGACCCGGATCAGATAGTCGGTGATCTTGTTGGCCGGCAGCCCCGTGCTCGAAAAACCGATATACATGGAATCGATCGTCTCGCCGATGGCCACCGTGATCACGGGCTGCTGCGCGTCCCGGGGGAGCTGGTTCAGCACCGCGTTGACGCGGGTGTTGATCTCGGTCAATGCCTTATTGGGGTCGTAGTTAAGCCGCAGGTACGCCTGGATCGTGCTGACACTCTGCCTGCTCGACGAAGTGAGGTAATCGATGCCGTTGGCCTGCGCGACCGAGTTTTCGAGCGGGGTCGTGATGAACCCCGCCACGAGCGCCGGGTCCGCGCCGTAGTACACGGTCTGCACGGTGACCACCGCGGTCTGGATCACCGGATACTGCCGCACCGCAAGAAGTCCGACGGACCGGAGCCCGAGGACAAGGATCAGCAGACTGATGACGGTGGCAAGCACCGGACGTTTTATAAAAAGATCGGTGAATTTCATAATTTCTCACCCCATCAAGCAGAAAAGCCTTTGCCAGAGGACACCGACCTTCTACTCCTCTTTCGGCTTCGGCGCTTCCTCATTCGCCGGCAGGACCGCATTGTTAATGACCACCGCGCTGCCGTTTTTGAGCTTCAGTTGCCCGCTCGTGACCACCGGGTCCCCTTCTCTGACCCCTGAAAGGATCGCGACTTGATCTCCCCGCGCCGGACCGACCGTGACAAAGATCTGCTTCACGGTCATAAGCGGTTTGTTGTCCGATCCCTTTCCTTCCTCAATGACGAATACGGTGTCGCCGTAGGGGCTGTAGGTCACCGCTGTCTGCGGCAGCGTCAGATAGCGTTGAACCGCGCCTGCCCGGACCTCGGCGGTTGCATACATGCCCGGCACCAGCTCATGCTTCGGATTAGAAACCGAGGCCTCGATCTCGAAATTGCGCGTTTCGGGGTCCACTTTGGGATTGACCGTCGTAATCTTTCCGGAAAAGGTCCGGCCCGGATAGGTATCGCTCGTAACCACGACCGTCTGGCCGGGCGCGACCCGGGAAAGCTCCTGCTGTGGCAGATAGAAGTCCACGAACAGCGGATTGAGTTCCTGCAGAGTAACGATCTTGTCGCCAGGGTTCACGTACT
>DASWAB010000396.1:0-8096 GCA_036391375.1 Nitrospirota bacterium | reverse complement strand
TTTCACTTTTTTTACTGCTTCGAGCATTGTCATGATATTACCTCCTTGATAAGGAAAACGTTTTTGGGCACGGAAGACGCGAACTCTCACTTTCATTTCTGACTATGCGGAATGCAGACCCCGCGCGCCCGTTTGAGTATTGGCCGATATATTTTCTTAACTATAGCACGTTCAAGAAAAGATGCAATACAACCAACTTCGTATTCACCGGATTGGAAGGGTTTTTCGGGGTTGATTGCCTATCCGAGCGACACCGCGCCCGCGCCGAGCACGGACTCGATTTCGCTGATAAGCTGATCATCAGGGTTCACGCGGATCTCGCGTCCCACGGAGATGAGGGATTCCTTGCGCGTGGGGTTCTGGAGGCGGAGGTAGACGGGGATGGCGCCTTGATGGCGGAGGAGGATGTCCTTTATTTTCAGAAGGTCGTCTTGAGTCAGGCCCGTGGCGTTCAGCCGGATGTCCAGCCGCGCAGCGCCTTTTTTCTTGACTTCGGAAAGGAGATGGACGCGCACGGCCTTGATCTTGTTTCCCTGCTCGCTCTTGTCGAGCTGCCCCGCCACAAGGAGCGGCGTGTCGGTCAGCAATATCTGCTGCGCGGTCTTGTAAAGGTCGGGGAACACGATGACTTCCACGGAGCCCACGAGGTCTTCGAGGTTCAGGATCGCCATCTTTTCGTTTCGCTTGGTGATCTTCGGCTTGAGCCCGGCGATGATGCCGCAGATGGTCACTTCCTTCCCGTCGTGAATATCATCGAGCGTTTCCGTTGTGGCTGTTGCATACCGCGCCATATCGTTCTGAAACGCCGCAAGCGGATGACCGGAGAGATAAAATCCGATGCTTTCCTTTTCAAAGGAAAGAAGCTGGCTTTCTTTCCACTCAGGAACATTGGGCAGGGAAGGCTCCTTATGGCTGTCCAGAGAATCGAAGATGCTGAACTGGCCGATGGCTTCCTGCTCCTGGTGTTTGCTCCCTTCGTCGATGATCATATCGAGGCCTTCCATCATCTGAGCACGCTTAACGCGGCTGAAATCGAAAGCCCCGCATTTGATCAGCGCCTCGATCACCCGCCGGTTTACCCTGCGCTGGTCCACCTTCTTGCAGAAGTCGGCAAGTGACGTATAAGCGCCTTTCGTTTCCCGTGCTTCGATGATCGCTTCGATGGCCGAGATGCCGACGTTCTTTATTGCGGCAAGGCCGAAGCGGATGGAACCTATGGTGCTGCCCGGCTCGATATTTTCCCGGTCGTGGGCCTCGACCACCGTAAAGTCCCAGCGGCTTTCGTTCACGTCCGGCGGCAGTATGTCGATGTGCATCTGGCGTGACTCGAAAATGTACTTCACGACTTTATCGGTGTCCTGGACTTCGCTGGTGAGCAGCGCGGCCATATATTCGACCGGATAGTGCGCCTTGAGGTACGCGGTCTGGTAGGTAATCAGAGCGTATGCGGCGCTGTGCGATTTGTTGAACCCGTATTCGGCGAAGTTTTCCATGAGGTCGAAGATCTTCTCCGCCTTGGCTTGCGGGACCCTCTTTTCTGCGGCGCCGCTCAGGAACTTCTCCTTCTGCTGGGCCATCTCCTCCTTGATCTTTTTGCCCATGGCGCGCCGGAGGAGATCGGCGCCGCCCAGGGAATACCCCGCCAGTTCGCGGGCGATCTGCATTACCTGCTCCTGATACACGATGAGCCCGTAGGTCTCTTTCAGGATCGGTTCGAGCTGCGGCAGTTCATAGGTGATCTTGGTCGCGCCTTTCTTGCGTTTGATGAAATCGTCGACGACGCCGCCCTTGATGGGACCCGGCCGGTAGATGGCGTTGATGGCGATGAGGTCCTCGAAGCAGTTCGGCTTCATACGAACCAGGATGTCGCGCATGCCCGAGGATTCGACCTGGAAGATGCCCGCATTCTCTCCGCGGCCGAGCAGCTCATAGACCTTCTGATCGTCCAGCCGGAGCCGCGAGACGGAGAACGCATCAGTATGTTCGAGGGGCGCCTTCTGCAGACGCTGGTTGATCAGGTCCTCGGCCTTCCGGATGACCGTGAGGTTGCGGAGACCGAGGAAGTCGAACTTGACGAGGCCGATTTTTTCGACGCCCTTCATGTCGAACTGGGTGATGATTTCGTCCTTCGGCGTCTTGAAGAGCGGCAGGTATTCGGTCAGCGGTTCCTCCGAGATCACGACGCCGGCGGCGTGCTTCGAAGCATGCCGCACCTGGCCTTCCAGGTTCAGTGCGATCTCGATCAGCTCGGACATGCGGGGGTCTTTCCTGAGATCCCGGAGCTTCGGCTCCTGCTCCATGGCCTGGTTCAGTTTAATGCCGAGCGTGTTCGGCACGAGTTTCGCTACCTTGTCCACTTCGGCGTACGGGATGTCGAGTACGCGGCCCACGTCGCGGATCACGCCCTTTGCCAGCATGGTGCCGTACGTGATGATCTGGGTCACGTGGTCCTGGCCGTATTTTTCCGTGACGTACTTCAGCACCTCGTCGCGGCGGTCCATGCAGAAGTCCACGTCGATATCCGGCATGCTGATGCGTTCGGGATTCAGGAAACGTTCGAACAGCAGGTTGTACGGCAGGGGATCGAGGTCCGTGATCCTGAGCGTGTAGGCGACGAGGCTGCCCGCTGCCGAGCCGCGGCCCGGTCCGACGGGGATGCCGTGCTGCTTGGCATAGTTGATGAAATCCCAGACGATCAGGAAGTAACCGGCGAACCCCATTTCGCCGATCATGTCGATTTCATACTCGAGTCTCTTCTTGTAGGCCTCGCGGTCAATGCTTCCGGCCCCGCGCACCGATTCGATCTCCTGGAAGCGCTCTTCGAGGCCCTTGCGGCTGAGCTCGGCCATGTAGGCTTCGCGCGTGGAGCCTTCCGGCACGGGGAAATGGGGGAGATGGTATTTACCGAGTTCAAGCTGGAGGTTGCAGCGTTCGGCGATGGCGATGGTGTTCGTTACGGCTTCCGGAACATGGGAGAACGACTTTTTCATCTCCTCCGGGGTTTTCACGTAGAAGGTCTCGGAGGAAAACTTCATCCGGTTCGCGTCTTTCACGGTCTTGCCCGTCTGGATGCAGAGGAGGGCGTCGTGGGACTTGTGGTCCTCCCTGTTCAGGTAATGGCAGTCGTTCGTGGCCACGACCGGTATGCCGGTGTCCTTCGAGAGCCTGAGCAGGGCTTCGTTTGCCGTATTCTGCTCGGGAATGCCGTTGTCCTGAAGTTCAAAATAGAAATTTTCCGGCCCGAGGATATTCCGGTATTCGAGCGCGGCCTTCTTCGCGTCCTCGTACCTTCCCTGGAGGAGCAGCCGCGGCACCTCGCCGGAGAGGCAGGCAGACATGCCGATCAGACCTTCGTGGAACTCGCGGAGGAGTTCCTTGTCGATGCGGGGCTTGTAGTAGAAGCCTTCGAGGTACGCCTTCGTGACGAGTTTGACGAGGTTCTTGTAGCCCTGCCTGTCTTTGGCGAGCAGGATGAGGTGAAAGAAACTCTCGTCGTGCTGGCCCGCGGCCCCGGTTTTGTCAAAGCGCGAACCCGGGGCAACGTACATCTCGCATCCGATGATCGGCTTGATCCCCGCCTTGACGGCCTTGAGATAAAAATCGAGGGCCCCGAAGAGGTTGCCGTGGTCCGTCACGGCA
Organism: Nitrospirota bacterium; assembly: GCA_036391375.1. GTDB lineage: Bacteria > Nitrospirota > UBA9217 > UBA9217 > UBA9217 > DASWAB01. The sequence continues at coordinate 4,457 of DASWAB010000396.1, read as the reverse complement.
ATGGCCGGCATGTGAAGGTCAACGGCTTTTTGAATGAGGGCATCGATGGCATTCGCGCCGTCTAACAGGCTGTATTCCGTGTGGAGGTGAAGATGGACGAAATCGGCGTGATGCATCGATGTAAGGCAAGCGCGAAATCCGCACGGCTGAATCCTGAAAAGGGGGAGAACTGGCTGCTATGAGGATTTCGGGCTTCGGATTCAGAATTTCTCTCCCGAGGAGAGAATTGGAGGCGGCGAGCGGATTTGAACCGCTGAATGAAGGTTTTGCAGACCTCTGCCTTAGCCACTTGGCTACGCCGCCGGCTCTTTTCAAGCTATAGCTGCACCGCAGGGAGTGATGCCGTGTGTTTGCAACAAAAGGAATATTAATGGAAAACGCCGGTAGTGTCAAGTTTAAAAAGAGACGAGCAGGGAGGGAAGACGCGCAATGATCCATCGCTGAAATTGAAGGTAATCCATTTTCCCGGAGGGGATGTCGAGATAGCGCTGAAGGGCCTCCGGATGGTCGAAAAACATGCGCATGGAGAGCCGGGGAAACTTGTCCACGAGGGCGGCAAGGCGAAATGCGACGCGCAACTGGCGCCTGATCAGACTTTCGGCGTCGCGGCGATACCGCGAAGAGGCGGCTTCCGGGTGCATTTCATCCGCCGCCGCGCCGGCGATGGCCTGGGCGGCCAGTTTGCCGGAAAGGATGGCATACAATATTCCTTCGCCGTGGAACGGGTCGGCGAACCCCGCCGCGTCACCGGTGAGCAGCACCCTGCCGCGCGCGACAGGCCTCTCGATCCCGCCCAGGGGGATGAAGTGGCCACGGATGTCTGTTGATTCGATGTTCAATTCCTGAGAAAATTCCCTCAACGCTTCCTTCGGCCGGGAAAACTCCGAAGCCCTGCCCGCGATGCCCGCGGAAAAATGGCCCCGGTGCGGGAAGAGCCAGCCGTAGCCGAGCGGCGCGATCCCGAAGTAAAGATCGAGTGTTTGGTCCAGCCTGCCGTCTATCTCCTGATCGTCGGCGGGAACCTGCGACACCAATGCGAGCGCCAGTTCGCTTTTTTCGAGCGGAGGGCGAAGCGTCCGCGCAACGCGGCTGTAAACGCCGTCTGCGCCGACCAGGAAGCGGGCTTCATGGACAGCCCGTTTCGTTGAAACTTCTACATGGGTATCACGGTCATGAACGGCGACAACCTGTTCGCTGGCCTGAAAGACGGCGCCGCTTTCAACGGCCTTTTCGGCAAGGACCGAATCGAAATTTTTCCTGCTCACCACGACCGCGAATCTCGTGTTTTGGCGCGCTGTAACGGATCGGCCGTTCCTGTGGACCCGGACGGCAAGGCATTCCTTTTCGATAATGGTTTCAGGCAGCGGGAAGTCCAGGTGGGAGAGCGCCCGGACGGAAACAGCGCCGGCGCACGGTTTTGACCTGGGGAATGCATCCTGGTCGAGGAGAAGGGTTTTCAACCCTTGTTGCGCGCATAACCGGGCGCAGGTCGAGCCGGAAGGACCGGCCCCGGTCACGATAACGTCATACATCCTTTTCCGTCCTGATCGGAGTTTTTTTCTGAATCGGCATTATAAATGAAACGAGAGAGTGTTTTAAAATCCGGAAGGGCCCTTTCCCTGAAGCTAATATCCATTCCTCCAAAAAACCCGCATACTAAATACCATCAATCCTTCAGCTTGTCAAGCAGCATGCTGAATCAGACGGAGCCGTTCCAGAAAAACGGCCGTCGCCGTTCCCGATTATTTCCTGTGTTGTCATGACGCGTAATGCCATTCCAGCGCATTCTCATCGTAATAGATCCGGTGCGTGCGCCCGTCGCTTCCCTTGACCCTGAAATACCGTTTTCGCGCCCGGTCCTTGAACCCTTCCTCGATCCAGTGGTCCATGATCGCAACGACGTCTATCCTCAACCCCCTTAGAATGAACGTTGCGGGTCGCTCTTCGCCTTTGCGGCCCGAATACGTTATGACGTAGATACGTTCAGAGTACATACAAAGACACTTCCCTCTCCCCATCATGCGCTGACGTAAACTTCAGCGAAGTTTTCCCTCTGTTTCTTCACGTTTCTCGCGGTCAAGGAGGCGTCCTGCTCTTCCTGTCAATCCTGTCAGAGGCTATCGCTGCTCCTCCCTTTCGTCTCGGGGTTTCTCCCTCTGTTGCGGCGGTCTTGCTGCCCCCGGTCGTTGCGGCGCCGGGCGGGGCTCTACCCGCCGTTCAGGCTCTTTCCGCGGCATTCCAGGCGCTGCCCGTTGGGGCTCAATGCCCGGCCTCTGCGGCGCAGGGCGGGGCTCTACTCGCCGTTCGCGCGGCATTCCAGGCGTTATACGTTCAGGCGCTGCGGCCGGCGGACGCATTTCACCCCGGGGTTTAAATTCTCCCGGCGCGGCCTTCCGCTCTGGCGCCGCCTCGTGAGGTACTCCCGCCCGGCTGGCGCTTGTGACGCCGCGACCTGAGAACACGCCCGGCTGCGTTGTGGCGGCGATGGCCGGACGGCCGTGGTTTTCCGTCGCCCGCTGCTGGGGGGCTGTACGGGCAGTATGCATCTGCTGCCTTTGCGCGTCGGTGACCGAAAAACGTTGCTGACGGGCCGCGTCCAGTTGTCTGGAAGTGGGTCGAACGGTGGTGCCGCCCCGGCCGCCATTGAAACTGACTCCGGTTGGACGCACGTTGCTGACCGTTCTCCTGTAAACGGTCGTGATGTTCGTTGTATTGATGTTGTTTACCGCGCTGTTGTAATAGAACCTGCCGCCTCTCCAATAGCCGCCATCGTAGCCGTAACCGGTGTAACCGTAGCCATAGTTAATGCCGCCGTAAAAGCCTACCACCGGTCCCCAATAGCCTTCATACCAGATGAACACACTATCGCTCCATGCCCAATAGCCGGGGGTCCAGAGAGCGCCGGGGAAGGGCGCCGGCATCCATACGCCGGGCACCCAGTAGTAGCCGAAATCCGGGTCCCAGGCCCAGTAGCCCGGCACCCAGATAAAGCCGGGGCCGGGGCAAAGCGGCTGAACGTAAACGGGAAGGGCCGGGGGACCGAATGTAACCGACACGCCTACGCTGACCTGTGCGGGCGACGCGATCGGCGCGGCCAGCATGACCGTTGCGAGCAAAAGCGTAACATATAATATATGAAGCACTCTCATAAAATATCCTCCTCGCCGTGCCTTGTAATTATTACCAACTTCCGGTCTTGCGCTAATTAATAATATAACTCTATCAGAGAAACTTTTCACGAAAATTTCAGTTGTAATCTGCTTCAGGATCATTGATGCATCCGCAGGACATCTGTATTCGCTATAATTATAGTATGATCGTGGTCGAGCCATATCCGGGAAAACCGATCGACGAGCACCGCATCGAGATCGTGGAGCGAAAGGGCACGGGCCACCCGGATTTTCTGTGCGATTCCATGATGGACGCCATTTCCGTGGCGCTTTCCCAGGCATATTTGCGGGAATTCGGGACGATCCTCCACCATAATATCGACAAGGGTTTGCTTGCCGCGGGACGCGCCAAAAAGCTTTTCGGGGGAGGCGAGGTGCTGAAGCCCATGGAGCTTACAATCGGCGACCGCGCGACCAGCGAAGCGGGAGGCAAGCGCATACCGGTGAATGAAATTGCTGTTGACGCGGCCCGCGCCTGGCTTGCGAAGAACATGCGGTACGTGGACCCCGTCCGTCACTTGACGTACCGGGCAGTGCTCGCGCAGGGGTCCGAGGAACTGACGGACATCTTTTCCCGTCCCGGCGCGGTGCGTGGAGCTAATGATACGTCAGCTACGGTGGGGTATTATCCATTGAGCCCGGCCGAGCAGGCCGTCCTTGCGCTGGAACGACGCCTCAATTCAAAAGAGTTCAAGGCGGCGCATCCGGAGACCGGCGAGGATGTCAAGGTAATGGCGCTGCGGCAGGCGAACGATCTGGACCTCACCGTGGCCATGCCGCTCCTCTGCAGATCGATATCCTCGGAGAAGGACTATTTTGACCGGAAAGAGGCGCTCGTCAAGGAAATGAATGAATTCGCGCGGCGATTCGAGAGCTTTATGAATGTCCGGATCCATTATAATACCCTCGACGAACGCGGCAAGGGAATGGACGGCGTCTATCTGAGCCTGACCGGCACGTCCGCCGAGGACGCCGATTCCGGCCAGGTCGGCCGCGGCAACCGCGTGAACGGTCTCATCTCGGTGAGCAGGCCGATGGGCACCGAGGCGGCAGCCGGGAAAAATCCTGTAAGCCATGTCGGGAAAATATACAACGTGCTCTCGCACCGGATCGCGGAGAAACTCTATCATGAGGTCGGGGGCATTCGCGAAGTCTATGTCTTTCTCGTGAGCCGGATCGGGACGTCGATCGACACGCCGCGGATGGCAGCGGCGCAGATCGTTCCCGAACGCGGGCTGGAAATACAGGGCATCTCCCGGAAGGTCGAGGAAATCATCATGCGGGAAT
>DASWAB010000395.1:0-6024 GCA_036391375.1 Nitrospirota bacterium | reverse complement strand
GACGCAAAGGTCCTGAAGGCCGTGGAATCGGTGAACGAGCACCAGAAGAGCGTTCTCTCCTCTCTCATCCGGCGGCACCTTGCTTCTCCCGGCCCCAATAATAAAGCATCGAACAGGAAGCCGCTCGCCGGAAAGACCATCGCGGTGTGGGGCCTTTCGTTCAAACCGAAGACCGATGACATGCGGGAGGCCCCATCCGTGGTCATCATCAACAACCTTCTCCGCGCGGGCGCGGCGGTCAAGGCGCATGACCCCGTCGCCATGACCGAGGCGGCCAGGATATTCAAGAACAGGATCACGTATACGGAAGACAATTATGAAGCGCTCCGCGGCGCGGATGCGCTCGCAATCGTAACCGAATGGAGCGAGTTCCGGGCGCCCGACTTTCAAAAAATAAAAAAGCTTTTAAAAAGACCGGTCATCTTTGACGGCAGAAACATCTACAATCCGGATGAACTCCGGAAATTGGGATTCACCTACTACGGCATCGGGAGAAAATAGCGCAAAGGGCATAGGGGGAGAGCGCAGGGAGTAGAACCGGAGAAGATTCGCTTCATGCCCTATGCGCCATGCTCAAAGCGGATTTGAAGGGAGAACAATGCGGATACTTGTCACCGGCGGAGCGGGATTTTTGGGGTCGCACCTGTGCGAGCGGCTGCTCAAAGACGGCCACGAAGTCCTGTGTCTGGACAATTTTTTCACCGGCAGGAAAAAGAACATCACGGAATTGCTGAAAAATCCCGTCTTTGAACTGGTGCGGCACGATGTAACGCTTCCCATCCTGCTGGAGGTGGACCGCATATACCATCTGGCCTGTCCGGCATCGCCCATCCATTATCAGTACAACGCCATCAAAACCATCAAGGCCAACGTTCTCGGGACGATCAACATGCTCGGCATCGCGAAGCGGGTAAAGGCGAGAATTCTTTTCGCCTCTACTTCGGAGGTATACGGCGACCCCGCCGTGCATCCCCAAAGGGAAGACTACTGGGGGAACGTGAACACGATCGGCATCAGGAGCTGTTACGATGAGGGGAAGCGCGTTGCGGAGACGCTCATGATGGACTACCATCGCCAGAACCGCGTGGACATCAAGATCGTCCGTATTTTCAACACCTACGGTCCCCGGATGCTGTCGGACGACGGCCGTGTTGTGAGCAACTTCATCGTTCAGGCGCTTAAAGGCGAGGACATTACCGTCTACGGAAAAGGCTCCCAGACCCGTTCGTTCTGCTACGTCGACGACCTCATCGACGGCATGGTAAGGATGATGGACAGCGACAACTTCATGGGGCCCGTAAACCTCGGGAATCCGGAGGAATACACCATCCTGGAGCTTGCAAGAAAGATCATCGCCATGACCGGATCGAAATCGCAAATCTCATACAAACCGCTTCCCTCCGACGACCCGACGCAGCGCAGGCCGGACATCACGCTGGCGGGGGAGAAACTCGATTGGAAACCCAAGGTCTCGGTGGACGAGGGGTTGACGAGAACGATTGAGTATTTTAAGAAGGAGTTGCAGCAGAGAGCATAGGCACCGTGAGCATGGAGCGTAAGACCGGAACTGCTGCCCCCCCTCTCCGTGTCCGTTGCTCCTCTGCACTCTTAAGCGTCTAATCATGTCTATCATCGCCGTTATCCCGGCCCGTTTCGGGTCAACCCGCTTTCCCGGGAAGTCGCTTGCGCTGATCAAGGGCAAACCCATGATTCAGCGGGTCTATGAACGGACCAGGGGTTCGAAACTGGTTGAGAGGGTCATTGTTGCCACTGATGACGACCGTATCCTTGCGGCGGTGAAGTCCTTTGGCGGCGAGGCATTTATGACGTCGCCGGAACACCCGACGGGCACGGACCGCATCGCCGAGGTCGTGAAGAAGATCGAGTGCGATCTGGTGGTCAATGTGCAGGGAGATGAACCGCTGATCCATCCCGAAATGATCGATCAGGCAATCATGCCGCTGGCAGCCGATCCGTCAATCCCCCTTGGCACGCTCTGCAAAAAAATCGACAGCCGCGATGAGGCGTTCGATCCGAATGTGGTCAAGGTGGTCTTTGACCGGAACGGTTTCGCCCTCTATTTCTCCCGCGCGCCCATTCCCTGGTCGCGGGATCAGTGGGCGGGCAGGGTATCCTTTGCGGACATGCCCTTTGTTGACACCCAGTATAAACATATCGGGTTGTACGTGTACCGGAGGGACTTTCTTCTCACCTTCGCGCGGATGCCCCAAACGACGCTCGAAACGGTTGAGAAGCTCGAACAGCTCCGCGCGCTGGAGCACGGCTACCGGATCAAGACCGTCGTCACGGAGCACGATTCCTTTGGTGTTGACATCCCTGATGATTTGGGTAAAATATTGAAGCATTTGGAAGAAAGTTGAGAACAAACCATGGCCAGGAAAACATCTGCGACTAAGTATATTTTTGTCACCGGCGGCGTCGTTTCGTCGCTCGGGAAGGGGCTTGCGGCCGCGTCGATCGGAGCCCTCCTCGAGGCGCGCGGGCTTAAGGTCACGTTCCTCAAGCTTGACCCCTATATCAACGTGGACCCCGGCACGATGAGCCCGTATCAGCACGGCGAAGTATATGTGACCGACGACGGCGCCGAAACCGACCTTGACCTCGGCCATTACGAGCGGTACAGCAACGTGACCACCGGCCAGAAGAACAACTTCACGTCCGGCAGGATCTACAACAACGTCATCACCAAGGAGCGAAGAGGAGATTACCTCGGCGGAACGGTCCAGGTGGTGCCGCACATCACCGACGAGATCAAACGTGCGATCACTGACCTCGCTGACGACGAGGACGTCGTCATCGTCGAGATCGGCGGCACGATCGGCGACATCGAAAGTCTCCCGTTCCTCGAAGCGATCCGGCAGCTTCGCTATAACCTCGGCAGGCAAAATGTCTTATATATCCATCTTACCCTCGTGCCATACATCAAGGCCGCGGAAGAACTGAAGACCAAACCCACGCAGCACAGCGTCAAGGAACTCTTGTCCATCGGCATCCAGCCCAACATCCTGCTGTGCCGCAGCGATCGTCCCATCCCCCGCGACATGAAGAAGAAAATCGCGCTCTACTGCAACGTGGAGGAAAACTGCGTCATCACCGCGCAGGACGTGGAAACCATCTATGAAGTCCCGCTGATGCTGCACGCAGAGGGTCTCGACGACCGCATCCTTGAGGCGCTTCAGATCAATGTCCCGAACAACAACCTTACGGCATGGGAGACGATCGTCCGAAAGGTAAAACAGCCGTCCAAGGCAGTCACCATCGCCCTGGTCGGCAAGTATATCGAACTCAAGGAAGCGTACAAAAGCCTGTGTGAGGCGCTCACGCACGGAGGCATCGCCAATGACGCGAAGGTAAAAATCTCCTGGGTGGACTCTGAAGACATCGAAAGCAAGGGCGCGAAGGCAATGCTCAGTGACATGGACGGCATCCTCGTCCCAGGCGGATTCGGCATCCGCGGGGTCGAAGGAAAGATCGACGCCGTCAAGTACGCGCGGGAAAACAAAATCCCTTACTTCGGCATCTGCCTTGGTATGCAGTGCGCCGTGATCGAGCTTACCCGCAACCTCGCAGGCATCACGGACGCAAACAGCTCGGAATTCGATCAGAAAACGCCGAATGCCGTGATCTACCTCCTGGAGCAGTGGTATGATTATCGGAGCAAGTGCGTTCAGAAACGCGATATCACGAGCGACAAGGGCGGCAGCATGCGCCTGGGCGCATACCCGTGTAAAATCGACAAAGGGACCCTTGCCTATCAGGCCTACGGTGCCGGGGAAATTTCGGAGCGGCACCGCCACCGTTACGAATTCAATAATATGTATAGGGACAAGTTGAGGGCCGCCGGCATGGTGATCAGCGGCGTCTCCCCCGACGGCGAACTGGTGGAAATCGTGGAATTAAAGGACCATCCCTGGTTCCTCGGATGCCAGTTCCACCCGGAGTTCAGATCGACGCCACGTAAGCCGCACCCCCTCTTCACGGCGTTCATCGCGGCGGCCTTGAAAAATCATGAAACGGGGAAGAGGCCGTGACGCGGGAAATTCATGTCAAGGACGTCAGGATCGGCGGAGACAACCCCCTTGCCCTGATTGCGGGGCCGTGCGTCATCGAATCGGAGGGGGCCGCCATCGAGGCCGCGGCACGGCTCAAGCAGATCACCCTGGACCTCGGCGTCCCGTTCATTTTCAAGTCATCGTATGACAAGGCGAACCGCAGCTCCGTGAAGTCCTTCCGGGGTCCGGGATTAAAAGAAGGGCTCAGGATACTCGCCCGCATAGGCAGAGAGCTCGACCTCCCGCTCCTGTCGGACGTGCACCGGTTTGAGGAAGTCGGCCCTGCCGCGGAGGTGCTGGATATCATCCAGATTCCCGCTTTCCTGTGCAGACAGACCGATTTTATCATTGCTGTCGCCGGGACGGGCAGGGCGGTTAACATAAAAAAGGGCCAATTCCTCTCCCCGTGGGACATCAAAAACGTTGTGGAAAAGGCCGCGTCTTCAGGCAACGACAATGTGATTATCACCGAACGGGGCGTGTCGTTCGGCTACAACAACCTCGTGGCGGACATGCGTTCGCTGCCCATCATGCGCAGTTTCGGGTATCCCGTGGTATTCGATGCGACGCATGCCGTTCAGCTTCCGGGAGCGGGCGGGGTCGTGTCGTCCGGAGACCGGCGGTTCGTGCCTCATCTGGCAAGGGCCGCGGCCGCCGTGGGCATCGACGCGTTGTTCATGGAAGTGCACGGCTGTCCCGACAAGGCCCTTTGCGACGGGCCGAACATGCTGAGCCTTGACGAGCTCCCCGCGCTGCTGAAACAGGTCAGGGAAATCGACGGGATCGTGAAAAAATCAGCTTAGAGCAAAGAGCAGTGCGCCATGCGCTCTGCGGGAAAAATCATGACTATCGACCAAGCCAAAAAAGTTCTGAAAATCGAGGCCGACGCGGTCGCGGCGCTCATCGACCGCATCGACGAGCGATTCGAAAAGGCAGTGGAGACGATCCTGACCTGCAGAGGCCGTGTGGTCGTGACCGGCATGGGAAAATCCGGCCTTATTGGAAAGAAGATCGCCGCCACGCTCGCCTCCACCGGGACCCCCGCGCTCTTTCTCCATCCGGCCGAGGGGATACACGGAGACCTCGGCATGGTGACAAGAGGGGACACGGTGATTGCGCTGTCCAACAGCGGCGAGACGGAAGAGGTGACGAGGATGCTCCCCTCGCTCAAGCGGCTGGGGATCACGATTATTGCGTTCACTGGAAATTCCGATTCCACGCTGGCGAAAAACAGCGACGTGGTTATCAACGTAGGCGTCAGGGAAGAGGCCTGCCCCCTGGGGCTGGCGCCGACGGCAAGCACCACGGCGACCCTGGCCATGGGAGACGCCCTGGCTGTCGCGCTTCTGGACCGGCGCGGCTTCAAGGAAGAGGATTTCGCCTGTTTTCATCCGGGAGGCGTCCTGGGAAAGAGGCTCCTGCTCCATGTGCGTGATCTGATGCATACCGAAAGTGCGATCCCCATGGTCTCCGAAGACACGCTGATCAAGGATGCGATCTACGAAATATCATCGAAAAAGATGGGAGTCACCGCGGTGGTGAACGCATCAAAAAAACTGGTCGGCATCATCTCCGACGGAGACCTCCGGCGCTGGATGGAAAAAACCGAGAAAACCGGAGAAAACCTTCTTACGAAAAAAGCAAAAGACATCATGACCAGAAACCCGAAGATCGCCAATAAAGACTCTTTGGCCGCCGAGGCGGTTTCTATCATGGAAAAAAATTCCATCACGTGCCTTATCGTCGCCGCCGCCGACAACATCCCGGAAGGGGTGATCCACCTCCATGACCTGCTCAAGGCAGGAGTGGTGTAATGCGGCAAGTTTCAACATTCAAAGTGCAAAGTTCAAAATTGATGAAAAAATCATCACGGACTCTCCGGTCAAAGGCAAAGAAGATCAAGCTTCTCCTGCTTGATGTCGACGGCGTGTTGACGGACGGCAGGATCATC
>DASWAB010000394.1:0-1877 GCA_036391375.1 Nitrospirota bacterium | reverse complement strand
ATACACATGGGCAGGACGACAGGCGATATCGGGTTGTTCAGCATCAACCGTTTAAACGAATCAAACGGCTCGAACGGCGTTCCGGATGGTTCTTCCAAGGGCAATGTCTGGGGAACGTATATCCACGGGATATTCGACAACGATCATTTCAGGCACGAAATCATCAACTTTTTGAGGGCGAATCGCGGATTATCACCGCGTGATGATATGACGAATTTTTCAGAGGCGCGTGATAAAGCCCTTGAACGATGGGCTGATGTCCTGCGACAGAGCATCGACATGCGAGCCGTAGAGGAGCTTGTCCGGGCCTGATATGTCGATGTTCGCATCAGAAAAGGGGTGATGAACGGCAAAAGTTAACGTACTTTGTTTTGCGGGCTTGCACTAAATTCATACTCTGGGAATGATGAAGCGGAAAGGGGTGCGATTCCCCTGCTGTCGCGCAACTGTAAGGGAAACGAAAACCGAGCACGCCACTGGAAAAGTCGTTTGAACCGTTTAAACGTTTGAACGTTCAAACGATTGCTCTGGGAAGGCCGGCGAGTAGGGAGTCCCGAGCCAGGAGACCTCTCATTCCCAAAACCTCGAAAGAAGGAGAAAAGAATATGGTAGGGAGAAACATCGCAGTTTCCGTGGTTACAGCGCTGGGATTTATGTTGCCCGGGCCAATTGCCCTGGCAGACGAAAATGTGCAATTAAAGGAAGTAGTGGTGACGGCCACGAAGACGGAAAAACAGCCGCAGGATGTGACCCAGTCGGTCACGGTGATTACCGCCGATGAGATTCAGAAATCGGGCGCGACAACCGTCGCGGAGGTCATGAGCACCGCCGCGGGCGTGAAGGTAAACGATCAGGGGCCGCTCGGCTCTCTTGCCAGCGTAAGCCTGCGCGGCTCCACGTATCAGCAGGTGCTGGTGTTGCTCGACGGCAAACGCCTCAATTCCGCGAACGCCGGCGGGTTCGATCTGTCCGAACTTCCGGTCCCGGTGGATGCGATCGAGCGGATCGAGATCGTTCGGGGGCCGTCGTCGGCGCTCTACGGCGCCGATGCGGTGGGCGGCGTGGTTAATATCATCACGAAAAAACCGGCGGAATCGAAGACCATGCTCAGCGGGGCAATGGGCGGGCAGGGATACACTTCGACGTCGCTTTATAACACCGGCCGGGAAAATAATGCCTCCTATTCGCTGTCGCTCGGAAAGGACAGGTCTCACGGGTACCGGACCAACAGCGACACCGATCAGGTTACGGCCGGGATCAAGGTGGGCTATGATTTTAATGCGGCCTCGTCGATTGAGGCGGCATCCGATTATACGGCCAAGGATATCGGCGTGCCCGGAAGCGTGCAGTTTCCAACAGCGCATGCGCGGCAGCAGAACCGGCTGTCGATAACCGGACTTCGGTATAAGGACCGTCTTTCCCAGTCATTTGATTTTAGCGCGAGAGCTTACGAGAGCGAGGAGTTTCTCGGGTATCAGGACCCTGACGCGGCGGTAAACTCCCGGTCCCGGGTCAAAACTGCGGGAGCGGAAGTGCAGGGAAACTGGCTTATGGGGAGTTGGAACGCAATCACTATCGGCGCGGAGGGGCGGGATGACCGGCTGGCGGGCAGCAATGCCGGTACGCACTCGGCAACGGTTTCGGCTGCGTATATTCAGGATGAACTCAGCCTTGGAGACTCATTTATCCTTGTCCTTGGCGAACGGAATGACCGTCACTCCACCTACGGCGGCAAATCAAGTCCCAAAGCGAGTGGACGGTATCTGTTCGGCGGCAGCGGCACGATCCTTCGCGCTTCTTACGGAGAGAGCTTCCGGGCGCCGACGTTTAATGATCTGTTTTTTGTCGATTCGTATGGAGATCATGGCAATCCGCAC
>DASWAB010000393.1:0-5848 GCA_036391375.1 Nitrospirota bacterium | reverse complement strand
CGACATGGTCATGCCCGGCATGGACGGGAGGGATGTGTTTGCCCGCCTTCGCGCGATCAACCCTCACGTAAAGGTGATCGCCTCGAGCGGATACGGCCAGGACCGGGACGCCGATGATCTCCTGAAGCAGGGGGCGGCCGGATTTGTACAAAAACCCTACCGCATCGCGGAACTGGTCAAGGTGGTGGGGGATGTGATGGAGAATAAGAGCAGGGTCCAGGATGCGGCAGCCGGTGACCAGTAAAAAACCGAGAGTCGCTTTCACGGAATTTCCTGCGCCCCGGCGCCCGGGTTCCGGCTGCTGATTTACGGGTTCTGCAGTTTCGCCGCTTTTACCACATGTTTGAGCAGCACCCGCGTGGTCACCGTGCCCACCCCGCCCGGGACCGGCGTGATCGCCCCGGCCGTTTCCTTTGCCGCATCCGTATTTACATCGCCGACGAACTTGTCTCCCTCGGGGTTGATGCCCACATCCATTACCGTGGCGCCCGCCTTGATATAATCCGGCGTGATCATCTTCGCCTTGCCGATCGCCGCAACCACGATATCGGCGCGCCTGCACACGCCGGGCAGGTCCTTGGTCCTGGAGTGGCAGACGGTCACGGTGGCGTTTTCCTGGAGCAGCAGCATGGCCATGGGCTTGCCCACGACCATCGACCTGCCGATCACGACCGCTTCTTTTCCGGAGAGGGGCACCTCATAAAACTTGAGCATCTCCATCACGGCCTGCGGGGTGGCCGGCGGAAACCCGGTCAGGTCGCCCGCCATGATCTTGCCGGCATTCACGGGGTTGAAACAGTCAACGTCCTTTTCTGGCGCCAAGATGTGCTTTACCACATTTTCGCTGATCTGCTTCGGGAACGGCCGCATCACGATGATGCCGTGAATGTTCCTGTCGGCGTTTCGCTGCCTGAGGAGGGCCACGAAATCATCCTGGCTCATGGTTCCGGCCACCTGCTCGATCTCGCAGGCGATCCCGTTCTTCTCGGCCATCTTCTTCGCGCTGTTCGCGTAAAAGACCGAATCCTGGGCGTCGCCGACGATGACGATCCTGAGCGCCGGATTGACGCCCTTTGCCTTCAGCTCCTGGACGTCCTTCTGGATGTCCTGGTCCATCTTTTGTGCAACTTCCTTTCCGGTCAACAATTTTGCGGGCATGTGCCACTCCTTCGAAAGTTATTGGCATGGGGCAGGGAGCATGGAGTAAATCCTTTGCCCTATGCTCTCTGCCTGCGGGTCACCCCATCTTCTTATACGTCGTTTCCATCACGCTCTTTTCAAGCGCGGCTACCTGTTTCAATACATCCTGCATGCGGGTCCAGGTGTCCTTGTTGTACGCCTCGTCCTTGATGCTGTTCACGTTGATCTTGACGTTGAGCGCGGCGCTCTGGGCGCAGGCCTGCGCAAGCAGCACGGCCACGCCGGCGTCGCTCACCGCCCCGACGTTCCCGATGTCCGCGGCGCGCTCAGCGAGTTTTGCGACCTCAAGCGACTTGAGCCCGATCTCGAATGGGACCTGACAGGCCTTCTTAAGCGCCTCCTGCATCTTCTCGGTCCGCGCCGCTTTTTCCGCGTCCGTGTTCTTGGGCATCTTGTACACGAGGGACAGCGCCCCGTACGCCTCGGTGTCTTTCTGGATCAGGTCCTGCAACTCGGTCCTCAGCTTTTCCGACTCCCTGAGCAGTTGTTCGATCTGCGGCTGAACGTCCTTGTATTTCTCCTTGCCGAGGGTCAGGCTCGCCACCATGCTCACGAGCCCCGCGCCGAGCGCCCCGGTGAGCGCGGCCACGCTGCCGCCTCCCGGCTCGGGAGATTTGCTTGCGAGCTTGTCCATAAAATGACGTATCGGCTGATCAACGTACATCGATAAAGTCCTCCTGCATTTTTGTGTGGTGGGACTGAAAGAATAGTGAAATTCGGGTGTTTTGTCAATAAAAAAATGGCCTCTGGCGCCTTCCCTTGAGGCGGGTGTCGTTTTCACGAAAGGCTTCAAAGGGGCAAAAAGACGCCATCCCGCGCCCTGGCGTCCCCCGGCTCCCGCCGGGGGGCTCCATAGTGTTCATAATCGTAATTTTAGAACAAGTCAAGCTTAGAATAATAAAAGTTTTTCTTGACTATTTTTAACCCGCTTTGGTATTATACACATTCCAAGAAAGGGGAATGCTCATTTCATGGACCTTTCGCACGGATTGACACCGTATGTCCTGCTGTACTCGCTCGCCATGGGCGTCATCTCATTTGCTTCGCCCTGCATACTGCCGCTTATCCCTTCCTATGTCTCGTACATCACGGGCATCAGCTACGACGAACTGGTCAGCCGCGAGTCGCGGAAAAAGAACATGAATATCACCCTGCTTCACTCCCTTGCCTTTGTCGCCGGGTTTTCCATTATCTTTGTTCTCCTGGGGGCCACGGCAAGCATGGCAGGCAGCATTCTGACGCAGCATTTGAATGCGATCCGCATCGTCGGCGGTCTCCTTATCATCCTTATGGGCGTTTTCGTCATGGACGTGGTGAACATCCCGTTTCTTCAGCGGGAGGCGAAACTTCAGCTCAAAATGAGGCCCGCGGGATACGCGGGCACCGTCATCGTGGGCATGATCTTCGGCGCGGGCTGGACCCCCTGCACCGGCCCCTTCCTCGGCACGGTGCTGACGCTGGCAATGACGAGCGAGACCCTGGGGCGAGGCATGACGCTGCTCATGCTGTATTCCCTCGGCCTCGGCATCCCGTTTATTCTGTCGGCCATGGCCATCAGCGCCTTTCTCTCATCATTTAACAGGCTGAAGAAACACTTCAAGGCCATCAAGATAACGAGCGGCGCCATCCTGATCGCCATGGGCGTGCTGCTCATCATGGACAAGATGACGATCCTTATACCGCGGTAGGAATCGGGGGGAAAAGGAAAAGCATATGGTTGCAGATAGCCTGGAGGTACTCAAAGACAAGGACGCCCCGCTTTATACCATGGGCGTTGCCGCGAAACTGGTGGGAACCACGGCGCAGACGTTGCGTCTCTACGAGAAACACGGACTGATTTATCCCACCCGCGAGCGAAGGAACCGTCTGTATACGGAGAACGACATCAAGTGGCTGCACTGCATCCGCGAGCTGATCCACTCGAAAAAAATCAGCATCGAAGGAATCAAAAAGCTTCTCGACTACGCGCCCTGCTGGGAGATCAAGGAATGTTCCGATGACCGGCGATTGAGCTGCACGGCCTTCACCAACAAGAGCAAGCCCTGCTGGGAACTCACCCGGTGTCGCAAGGATGCGGACTGCGCGACGTGCGTGGTCTATATGAGATCCGGGAAAAAAGCGGCGAAGAAATGATTGCTCCTGCCGTTTGAACGTTCGAACGGTTAAGCCGTTTTGCTACGGATGTTCCTCTACCCATAGTTCTCCTTCCGCTGTTGTTTCTTTTTTCCAGATCGGCGCGGTCCTTTTTAACTCATCAATGCAAAACCGGCAGGCCTTGAAGGCCTCGTCGCGGTGCCCGGCGGCCACCGCGATCAGCACGATGTTCTCTCCGATCGGCAGCGCGCCAACCCGGTGAACAATCGTCGCGTCGATCACCCCGTATTCCCTGATCGCCCGCTCCCTGATCTCCGCAAGCTTCTTCTCCGCCATGCCGGAATAGCGCTCGAACTCAAGTCCCGTCACCTTTTTCCCTTTTGAGACATCGCGGGTCGTCCCGAGGAAGGTCACGACCGCGCCTATGGAAGAGGAGGCCTCTTGCAAACGTCCGATCTCCTCGTCGAGGGAGAAGGGTTCCTTCTGAATGCGGACGCGGCCGGCGGGCGTGTCGGCGCCGCCGGAGAAGGGGGGCATGAGCGCCACCTCATCGCCGTCTTTTACAAGGGCGTTCTGTTGTACGAATTCCTGGTTTAGGGAAACCATCAGCCTGCCGCCGGCAAGCACGTCCGAGAGCGCGGGGTATTCCCTGGCGACTTGCTTGAGCAGGTCCGACACGGTTTTCGGATCGCCGCTCAAGCGCAGTTCGTCCCGGCCTGCCTTGTCTTTCAATATGGCGAACAGCTTGACGATAATCATGATAAAATTTATTGTATCACCGGGGTCCCCGGCGCTTTTGATTCCACAATGCATTGCAGCATCGCAAGCTCGTCGCGGTCGAACCAGGTAAGGCCGCAGAAGCTGCATCGGTCGAGCTCTATCAGGTACGCCGCGCTGTAGAATCCGCGCAGCATAGGGTTTTTGCACTTGGGACAATGGCGGAGCGGGATGAGGTCCCTGTCTTTTGCGGAGAGTTTCTGACGGCCGAACCGAAGCTGGTTCTCTTTCAGCATCGTCCGAGTAAGCGCGCTGAGGCGTTCCGTGCAGGGCCGCTCCCGGTCCGTCCGCGCGAGGATGCGGGGGATTTTGCCGCTCTCCACGAGGCTGCCGGCGCAGAAGCGGCATTGGTAGACCTGCGTCCCCTCATACGATTCCATTACGAGCGGCTGGGAACAGGAGGGGCAGGCAAGGTCCGATGCCGCTCCTTCCTCCCTGGAAAGCCGCGCGGCAAAAATGGCGCTGATGAACGGATCCTTTCCCGCCCTGTGAACGGGCTGCTCTTTTCCGGTCGTGACCCAGGTAAGAGGAGAGAGCCACGGCAGCGCGGCCAGCTCTGTCTGGGCAAAGGGGCCCTGCCACTGCTTCCGGGGATTCATGGCATAAAACCGCGGCCCGGCAGGTTTTTGGGCTGCGCTTTCCGCCCTCTTTGCTTTTTCCTCCAGCTCCGCAATGCTGACGTGCGCCATGGCGAGCAACATATCAATCCGCTTCTGAACCGGAGGATGAGTCGACAGGAGGTCCGCCCAGAAGCCCTCGGTCTCGTCCAAGACCGTTGCCTCGGGGTTCACGATGCAGAGCATCTCGTAGCCGCTTCCGATGAACCCCGCACCGCGCCAGCTCCGCGCGAGCAGGTGGAGCGTCTCTGCGAGCGCAACCGGATTTCTGGTCATGCGCACGGCCGCCGCATCGGCGCGGTACTCGCGCTCCCGCGAGATGAACATGTTCAGAAGGTAGCTTAACCGGAGCAAGAGCCATGCAAGGCCCAGGGCCGGGGAGAAAAACGCCCGTCCCCGTGGTGAATCAGCGCTCAGCTTTTCCATGGCCGCGGCGTAGGTTCCGAAGATGCTCGATGCGACGGTGGTCTCCAGGCAGTCGCCAGAGAGGATGTGGTGCGCCTCGTGGGCGATCACGGTTTCGATCTGCTCCCGGGTGAGGCGCGAGAGCAGTCCTTCGGTGATTCCGATCACGGCCTCACCCCTGAGGTCGGCCGCGGCCAGCGCGTTCATCGAGAGCGACGGGATGACGGCGCATCCGATCCTGCGTTTGTTTCCGGTGGCCACATGCATCTCATCCATGATATTGAGAAGCATTGCGTGGATGTCGTCCCTGGGGTCGGGCGGCCGGGCGTCGAGTTCCCGGACCACCGTTGAAACCGTATCGTAGGCTGAAAACCAGAAGTGGATGCCCGCCACGAGCAGGGCAGTCGCGCCCGCGAACACCCAGAACCGCGGTGCGGCAAAAAATGTGGCGTGAAGAAGCGATGCCGCGAAGAGCACGGTGATGGCGAAGTAGACAAGCAGAAGAACCAGAAAGAATATTCCGATGCGCCAGTTCTTCTGCCGTTCTATGTCGATGAAGGTAAGGGGCATGATGTGTATGGGGGAGGTGCAAGGGAAAGGAATTCCATGACCCCCGACCCTGGATCCATGACCCTGAGTTATTTCCTCAGGCTCAGATTTACCGCCTGCACCGCCCGGTCAGCCTCTTCCGCGCCGAAGTATTCCTCGGGCCGGAAGTTGAACAAGGACGAAATGATGTTGTTCGGAAAGACCTG
>DASWAB010000392.1:0-1672 GCA_036391375.1 Nitrospirota bacterium | reverse complement strand
ACGTTCCGGCAGATAGCGAAAGTTGAGGTCAAGCACGAGAAGCGCTACCTGAAGCTCCTCGAAAACATCGAGAAGGGCAGGGTCTTCAAGAAAGACGCGTCCGCCGTCTGGAAGTGCCGCAACTGCGGCTATCACGCTGAAGGCGCTGAAGCGCCGGGCCGCTGCCCCGCCTGCCAGCATCCGAAGAGTTTTTTCGAGCTGCTGGCCGAGAATTACTGAAAACCCCGCTTTTTCGCGGCTTCATCAGCCTGTCCGGCAAACCCTGTTTTTACACAGGATGCACATTTTCTGTGTTGCAAACGCCTTCCCGGCGCCGTATAATATCGGGTTATGTCGTACGTTGCTGGAGGCTATAAATGGAAACAAAAAGTTGGAAGGTTGTGACTGCGCCGACCTGCCCGCATTGCCAGACAATCATGGAAAAGATGGATTCACGCTATCTGGACTGGGAGTCTCCCTACCTCTGGGTCTGTTACAATGACGAGTGCAAACTGTTCAAAAAAGGATGGGATCATATGATGGATGGCTTCGGTCAGCTGGTCTCTTATCGCTTCATGATCCATCCTCAGGATGGTCAGACGGGTGTAATCCCCGCGTTCAGCCACGACTATATGAGGAAGTACGGCAAGCCGGGCGATCCCTATACGGAAGACGAGTAAGGAGCAGGGATGTCGTCCCTTCCCGGCTGAATATTGTACTTTTTGATCTCTTCCAGCGAAAAGACCGGTCCGTCCTCGCAGATGAGCTTTCCCCCGCAGTAGCAGTGGCCGCATTTTCCCACTCCGCACTTCATGTGTGCTTCAAGCGTCGTGATGATGTGATCGTCGGGCATGCCCATGAGCGATAGATCGCGCATGGCGGCCTGAATCATGACATGGGGGCCGCAGAGGTAAGCCGTACTGCTTTTGAAGTTGACCTTCGCTTTGCCGAAGTGTTCCGTGACCAGCCCCGTGCACCCCTTCCAGCTCTCGATGCTGCACGCATCGACGGTCAGGACGACAGAGGCGCCCTGTTCTTCCCACCGGGAAACCTCGTCCATGAAAAGGACCTCCGCCGGGTTCCGTGAGCCGTACAGGATCGTCACCGCGCCGTTCCTGCCCCCCGCCTGTGCGCGCTCGCTCACCATCTGGTTGATCAGCGGCCGCAGGGGCACGATGCCGATTCCCCCGCAGACAAAAAGCGTGTCTTGCCGTCCGTTGACCGGAAAGGGCCTGCCGTAAGGGCCGCGCACCCAGATCGCATCTCCCGCCGCGAGCGAGTTCAGCGCCCGCGAAACATGGCCGACGGTGCGGACGCAGATTTCGAGGTCTTCGCTTACCGCAGGCGTGGACGTGATCGAGATCGGTATTTCCCCCGAGCCCATCACCGACACCATGACGAACTGGCCGGCCTGATACGTGAAATCCTGCGGGACGGCGATGGAAAACAGCTTTACGTCCTTCGCGAGTTCCTTAACTTTACGAATCGATGTCCTGAACGGCAGATAGATATTCTCATGCATGGTTTTACCCTGAGCAAAGCGCCGGCCTATTTTCCCTCCGCCTGATCCATGCCCTTGATCCTGAGCGACACCGCGGCCATGTCGATCTTGCCCGGGCAGGAAACCGCGCACCGTCCGCAGCCCACGCACCCGAAGGTCCCGAACTGGGCAGGCCAGTGCAGGAGCTTGTGG
>DASWAB010000391.1:0-7456 GCA_036391375.1 Nitrospirota bacterium | reverse complement strand
GAGGCGGAGGCCGTGGGGCTTGCAACGGACAAGCGCAGGAGGCTCGTTGTGAAATACGGCGAGGGCTGTCCCCAGTGCAGGGGCACCGGATACTCGGGCCGCAGCGGCATCTTCGAAGTCATGGAGATAAACGAGAATATCCGCGCCGTTGTCCGCGACAAGGCGGACGCTGAGTCCCTTCGGAGGGCGGCGATTGCGGATGGGATGGTGGCTCTGCGCCAGGCCGCGGTCCGGAAGATGCTCAGCGGTGAGACTACATTCGATGAAGTTATCAGGGTAACCGGTGAAAAGATGTAAGTTGTGGTATATCTTCGGCCATTATAAATAGGCACTACACAATTTTACTCATGGACTCACTCGTCGTCTTCATTTCGGACAGTTGGCCGCTCATCATCACGGTCTTCGCGGGCGTTTTTCTTGCGGCCTTTTTTTCCGCCTCGGAGACCTCCGTCGTGTTTTCGAATAAAACGCGTATCCACGAGTTGGCTGAGGCGGGCAACACACGGGCAGCGACGGTGCTGACGCTGCTGCAGGAGCGAGACCGGCTTCATGCCACGCTTTTGCTCGCCGAAAACTTTTTCATCGTGCTCACCGGTGTAGTGGGCACCGTTGTTTTTTTTAATCTCTTCAACCGGATGTCGCTGGCAGCCGTTGCCGCCGCCTTGTTTTTAAGCGTTCTGGTGGTGTTCTTCGCGAAACTGTTTCCCAAGGGCCTTGTCGCGAAAAATCCCGACGGGGTGGCGCTCGCGGTCGCCGCGCCCGTGCAGGTCGTGCTGAAGCTCCTGTGGCCGGTTGCCCGTTTGCTTTCCGGCACGGCGAACCTGATCGTGGGGCCGGGGGCGCAGGGCATGTCCTGCACCGCGGCGGTCACGGAGGAGGACATCAAGGCCATGATCAACCTCGGCGAGGAGAGGGGCTCGCTCAAGGAAGAAGAAAAAGAGCTCCTGCATAAAGTCTTCGAGTTCGGAGATACGGTGGCGTCGGAGGCGATGCGGCCGCGGACCGAGATCGTAAGCGTCCCCTCCAACGTGACGCTGCACAGTGTGCTCGACCTGGTGTCCGAATTCGGGTATTCACGCTACCCCGTGATCGAGGACACGGTGGACACGGTGATCGGGATCCTCTACATCAAGGACATCCTCGTGGCGATGGCGGCCGGAGAGGTGAAACGCGAGGACGGCATCCAGCGATTCATCAGGCCTGCCTACTTTATCCCCGAAAACAAGCGGGTGAGCGAGCTCCTTCCGGAAATGCAGCGGGAGCGGTTCCAGATAGCCATCGTGATTGATGAGTACGGCGGCACCTCCGGACTGGTGACTCTCGAGGACCTCATCGAGGAGATCGTGGGCAGCATTCATGACGAGCTTGAGGCCGAGGACAAGGACGTCCAGATTATGGACGAGAAAAACTTCGTGGTGTCCGGCCAGTCGGCGCTCGATGAGGTGAACGAGATGCTCGGCGCCAGCCTCCACTCGGCCGACTTCAACACGGTGGGCGGGTTCGTGTTCGGGCTTTTCGGCAGGATGCCGAAGGTAGGAGAACAGCTCAAGTATAAGAACCTCAAGCTTGAGGTCCTGGAACTCGAAGGCCGCAAGATCAGCAAGATCAAAATAACAAAACTGTAAAAAGCGTTCGAACGCTTAAACAGTTCGACCGGTTGAACAGTTGCCAATGGCGGGAGGTGCATTTTGCGGAAAAAAGTGACGGTGGTAGGCGCAGGACATGTGGGCGCGACCCTGGCGCAGCGGATCGCCGAGACGGGACTCGCGGATGTCGTGCTCGTCGATGTGGTCGAGGGAGTGCCGCAGGGAAAGGGGCTCGACCTGATGGAGGCCGGACCGGTGCTCGGCTACGATGCAAAAATCGCAGGTACGAACGGCTATGAGGAGAGCGCAGGCTCCGATATCATCGTGATCACCGCGGGTTTGGCGCGGAAACCGGGCATGAGCCGCGACGATCTCCTGGCCGCGAACGGAGCCGTCGTAAAAAAAGTCGCCGAGGAGACCGGCCGCAGGTCACCGGGGGCCGTGATGATCGTGGTAACGAACCCCATGGATGTGATGGCCTTTGTGGCCATGAAGGCAAGCGGGTTCCCCCGCGAGCGCGTTATCGGCATGGGCGGCGTGCTTGACTCCGCCCGGTTCCGGACCTTCATCGCTCTGGAACTCGGTGTGTCCGTGGAGAACACCCATGCTTTTGTGCTCGGCGGCCATGGCGACACCATGGTGCCGCTGCCCCGCTATTCGACCGTGGCCGGCATTCCCATCACCGAGCTGATGAAGAAAGAAACGATCGATAAGATCGTCGAGCGGACGCGAAACGGCGGCGCGGAGATCGTCGGCCTGCTCAAGACCGGAAGCGCGTACTATGCGCCGTCAGCGGCGACGCTCGAAATGGTGGAGGCCGTACTCATGGACAAAAAGAAAATCCTTCCCTGCTCCGCGTATCTCACGGGCGAATACGGCGTCAAGGATACCTTTGCCGGCGTGCCCGTCAAACTCGGAGCTTCCGGCGTGGAGCAGGTAGTGGAGATCACGCTGATTGCCGGCGAAAAGGCGGCCTTCATGGAATCCGTCGAGGCGGTGAGATCGGGATGCGCGAAATTCATGTAGACGAAATCCGGGACAACGTCGCGCAGATGTGCATCGACGCGGCGTACAACCTGAGCGAGGACGTGCTTACGGCATTCGACCGCGCGATGGAAACCGAGACCGCGCCGGCGGCAAAGGAAATCATCTCGCTCCTCAAGGAGAACGCGCGCGTCGCACGGGAGGAGCGCATCCCGGTGTGCCAGGACACGGGCATCGCCATATTTTTCGTCGAGATCGGACAGGACCTCAGAATCAAGAACGGTTTCATCGTGGACGCCGTGAACGAAGGGGTCCGCAAGGGGTATAAGGAGGGATATCTCCGGAAGTCCGTCGTGGACCCTCTTACGAGAAAAAACACCGGCGACAACACCCCTGCCATCATCTATACAGAACTCGTGCCCGGCGACAAACTCAAAATATCGTTCATGCCCAAGGGCGCCGGGAGCGAGAATATGAGCGTCGTCCGTATGCTTCGTCCCACCGAAGGCGTGGAAGGGATCAGAAGTTTTGTGCTCGAGTGCATGCAGCGGGCAGGGGCAAATCCCTGTCCGCCGGTCGTGATCGGCGTGGGCATCGGCGGCGATTTCGAAAAGGCCGCGCTCCTCGCAAAGAAATCGCTCCTTCGCCCCATCGGCGGCCCGAACCCGAAGCTGGAGCTTGCGTCAATCGAGGAAATGCTGCTCAAGGCCGTGAACAAGACCGGCATCGGGCCGGAAGGCTTGGGCGGCAAGGTAACGGCAATGGCCGTGCACGTGGAGAGCTTCCCGTGCCATATCGCGTCGCTCCCCGTGGCGGTGAACATCAATTGCCACGCGGCGCGGCATAAGACGATCATTTTGTAAATCTTTAACCACGAAGAACACGAAGGAGAAGGCTGCAAAAACGACGTTCTTAGGGTCCTGGCGTCTTCGTGGTGATGATTGATGAATCATGAGTGATCCAATTAAAATAACGCCTCCTCTGGCCGATGATGTGGTCATGAAGCTCAAGGCGGGCGACCGCGTCGTGATCACGGGCGTGATCTATACGGCGAGGGACATGGCGCACAAATACATGGTCGAGGGCTACCGGAAAGGGGAGAAGCTTCCCTTCGACCCAAGGGGCCAGATTCTCTATTATACCGGCCCTACGCCCGCGCCTCCCGGAAAGCCCATCGGTTCGGCCGGGCCGACCACGAGCTACCGCATGGATAAATATTCTCCCCTTTTACTCGAACTCGGGCTGAAAGGCATGATCGGCAAGGGGCCGCGCGGTCAGGGAGTAAAGGACGCGATCAGAAAACACAAGGCGGTTTATTTTGTGGCCATCGGCGGGGCGGGCGCGCTTATCTCCAAGGCGATCAAAAAGGCCGAGGTCATCGCATATCCTGAACTCGGGACCGAAGCGATGATGCGGCTGGAGGTCGCGGATTTTCCCGCCGTGATCGTCAACGATGTCCATGGCGGAGATCTCTATCAGATCGGGGTGGAGAAGTATAAAGAGGCAGGGAACGTTGAGGGCGAGGCCTGCTGATGAAAAAGCGACATACTTCGCCGCGGAGAACGCGGAGGCCGCGAAAAGATAATCTAAATAGAATAATACAATTTTGCAAATACGACAAAGAGGTGCATGATGCCGATCAAGTCCAAGATCCGAACCATTCCTGATTACCCGAAAAAGGGGATCATGTTCCGCGACATTACAACGCTCATCAAGGACCCGGTGGGATTTCGCCTGGTTATCGACAGCCTTACCCAGCGGTATATGCACGCTCGCTATCGGTTCGACACCATCGTAGGCATCGAGTCCCGGGGCTTCATTCTGGGCTCAGCGCTGGCGTATACGCTCGGGAAGGGGTTCATCCCGATACGCAAGAAAGGCAAGCTTCCTGCGGAGGTCGTGTCGCAGGAATACTCGCTGGAGTACGGCACGGACAGGATCGAGATCCACAAGGACGCCCTCAAGAAGGGAGAGCGGGTGCTCCTGGTGGACGACCTGCTCGCAACAGGCGGCACCGCCCTTGCCTCAGCTGCGCTGGTCGAAAAACTCGGCGCAATTGTCGTGGAGATGGCGTTCATTGTTGATTTGCCGGATGCAGGCGGAAAGAAAAGACTGACGGAGAAAGGGTACAAGGTCTTTGCCCTTACGGCGTTTGAAGGGGAATAGTTTTTGGGTTCGCAGAGAACGATTCGAGAGAGGCTTGCCGGATGGATGGCGGCGTTTTACAGTTTCCTGTCAAAATAAAATGAAAGCAGCCTGCAACACCAGGAACGCGATCAGCAGATGTTTTGAGTTGAATATATATATGGTATCTTTTTTCACCGCAGACACATTGCCTTCCGTATCCTTGAACCAGACATACACCGTCTTTTTCCCTCCCCCGTCGCTCAAGGTAAACTTAACGTCGTCGTAATAAACCTCCTTTGGGGGGAAGGTTACCCAGCCGGTATCCGATGCCTTTGGAGGGGCGGGGCTTTCCGATGCAAAGTAACCCTCAATTTTTATCTTTTGAAGCGTGGACGCGGATATCGTGAGCGTGACGGGATTTCTGTCGGTGAAATACGCTCCCCCCCTGTTTATGAAACCGGATGGGGTGGTGTTTTCCAACGGCAGGCCGATGCCCCAGGAATAAGCCGCGGGAAAGGAATTGATCTTTCCGGCGGCATCCACCGTCCTGACCGTAAACGTGTGTTTTTCGTCCGCGAGTCCCGTATAACGCACCGGGGAGGTGCAGGTTGAATAACTGCCAGCGTCGAGTTTGCACTGGAACTTCGCGCCGGCCATTGGGACGGTAAAGCTGAAGGTGGCAGTGGTTGAAATTGACAGGCTGTCGGGGTGGTCAGTTATCTTCACGGTGGGCGCTCTGGTTTCGAGGATGATCGTATTGCTCGCGGCGGTAGACAGGCGGCCTGCCGCGTCCAGGAACCAGACAAAAATCGTTTTCATTCCATCGCCCCTGCTCAGGGTATAGGGTAGGGAGGATGCATACGATTTCGACGGCGTCACCGATACCCATCCGGGCGAGTTTGCCTCGGGCGCGCCGGAGTTTTCCGAAACATAGTAGGCCGCTATGTTGTTTTTGCTTGTAGCCGAAATTCCAAGTGTTACCGAGGTTGTGTTCGTCGATGTTATGCCGGCGCCGATAAACGTGATGGATGTTGCGGTGAAGGGATATTCGTCCCTGACCGTAAAACGCCATACCGTCGACCATGATCCGCTTTTTTGGAGGGCGTCTATTGCCCGCACCCTCCAATAGTATGTGCCGGATTCCCAGACAATGCGCGTGTCATACGATACGGATTCCGTCGTGTCGTCGATTATTGCCGGAGTAAAGGTCGGGCTGCTTGAGACCTGAATGTGGTATGAAGACGCATTGGAACTCCCTTTCCATTGAAAACCGATATTCCCATTCTGAAGTGCCGCCCTATCCGACGGCGCTAAGGGATCCGGAGGCAGGAGGGGTGACGCTGAGGCTTGGGGAATTGTTTTTTTGCCGGCGGGGGCCTTCCCCCCTCTTTGTTTTTTCAAGGGCTTTTTTATATCGGATGATTTCTTGACGGTTGATTTTTTTTTACTTGTTACGGCTGCGGCGGAGTTTGACTTCTCGATTGCTTCGACCCTGGCCTGCGCCGGAAGAAGAAAAAAAACAAAAAAAATAAAAAGAAGAGGAGAAATTTTTTTCATGGTTACACGCGGGCCAACAGGTTTTTTCTCTCGAAAAGCCCAGGACCGCATATGTGAAAATTGATTTCGGCCTGTGTGAATGTGTGCAGGAAAGTATAGCTGATTTCGTGGGAGAAATAAAGAACAAAAGACGGCGCGATTGCAGGGAATTCAGGCCCCTTTATACAGCTTGGAAATTATAAAACGTTGCATGCACTATTATTAAAATTTTAGTTGTATAATTTTTAAAGTTGTGGTATTGTTTTGCAGCACGAATTCTTAGGGGATTTTATAACCCACAAAAGGAGGAAAAAGCAGATGAAGAAGGCAGTAGTAGTCCTGGCAGTTGCGGTTTTAGTTGTTTCACTCGTATCACTGGTTTTTGCAGCAGAAATGAAGATGGGCACCATCAAAGCCGTTGATGCAAAGGCCGGCACGGTAACCTTCTGTCCGGAGGGCACCACCACCGACATGACGCTCAAGGCCGACAAGTCCGTTGATCTCAGCAAGGTGAAGGCAGGCGAAAAAGTAGAGGCTTCTATCGAGAAGGACGCTCTCAAGGGCGTAAAGGCAGCGCCGGCAGCGAAGCCCAAGGCGGCAGTGGGCTGCTAATCGTCATCATTCCAGCATTGATAACATCATGAGGGAGTCGCCCGTTCTGGGCGGCTCCCTTTGTTTTTGCCCTTCTCCGTCCAGGCCATGCGAATAAAAAACGCAAGGCATGTACCTGAAACATGACAGAAGAGAGAAAATTTCTTGATTTTGTAACGGGTTTTGACTATTATGGGTGCCTGGCGCCGTATCAGAGGAGGCATTTTCACTATTTTTTATTTTAAGGAGGAGTACAGGTGATTAAAGTGAACCAGGAAGAACTTCAGGAGAAAATTAAAAAGTTGAAGCAGTCGTTCGCGGAGAAAAAAACAAAGGCCGAAAACAAGACCGCTGATCCGGAGGTGCGGAAGGCGCACAAAAAAGTCAAGCGGGCGCAACGGAAACTCCGCGCAGCCAAGAAGTACAAAAGCGAAGGGAAAAAAGCGGCTGAGGCCAAACCTGCCGAGGCGAAGGCCTCCGCATAAGCCGGGTGACGGAATGCTGTCTCTCGCTTCTTCTCTCACGAAGCTGCAAACCGGAGTTTGTCTGCTGATCGCGCTTGCAGTGTTCTCCGCTTCCTGCGCGGAGAAAAAAATGCCGTCGCCGCCCCCACCCGCCGCTGCTGCTGTCGA
>DASWAB010000390.1:0-4454 GCA_036391375.1 Nitrospirota bacterium | reverse complement strand
GGGTCTACGAGGCTGAAGTCCCACAGCTCCGTGCCCTGGTAAAAATCCGGCACGCCGGGCGAGGCGATCTTGAGCAAGATCTGGGAAAGGGAGTTGAACACTCCGTAGTGGGACACCATTCGCTGAAAGGGTAAAAAGTCGTCAAGAAACCGGTTCTTCCTCACCGGCGACAGAACGGCCTCAATAAACGCCTGGAGGGCATCTTCGTATTTTGCATCCGGGTTGATCCAGCTCGTGTTCACCTTCGCCTCGCGCGATGCCTTGAGCATATACGCTTTTATGCGCTGCACGAGATCCTCGTAGGCGCTGCCCTGAGCGCCACCCGCGGGCCAAACGCCGACAAGGGTCTGATACAGAAAATATTCTTCGTTCCGGTCCGGAACCCGGGAGCCGTCGATCACGGTCTTTTTCTTTTTGTTCAGCCGGGCCCAGGTCCGGACCCGCTCCGCCCATTCACGCGGGATTTCGGACAGCACGTTCAGCCGCGCCCGGACGTCCTCGCTTCGTTTCGTATCGTGCGTCGACGTGGCGATGAGCGCATGGGGCCAGTTTTTTGCCCGTTCGATGTTCTGTCCGTGAAACATATCCAGGGGCGTGCCGAACCGTTCGGGCGTGCCGCCGACTTCATTGAGAGAGACGAGGCGGTTGTACACGTAGAACGCCGTGTCCTCGACGCCCTTTGCCATGACAGGTCCCGTGATCTGCTGAAACCGCATGGCGAAGTCAAGCCAGGCGGCCTTGTCTTCGTCTTTATAATCCTTCGGGAACCGGAGCAGCAGCACGTCTTTCAGGAAGTCGAAGATTGAACCGCTCTGCGCCGGGTTCCTGCGTTTCGCCCTGGACACAGCGAGCTCGATGTATTGACGATCCTGGTCCGAAACCTGCCAGGTGTTCGTGTATGCCCGGTAGACGGGAAAGCAGGCGATCACCTCGACGATAGCGTTCCGGAGGCTGTACAGCGTGAAATCCCGCGTGTGCCGATTCCGCTCCGAGAGGTCATTCAGATAGCGGGCGAGGGTGTTCACCTCGCTCGACATGGCCACCTGCATGACAAGCTTCTTTCTCTCGTAGACCACGTCCGGCATATTGACCCTCGATCGGATGAATTTTTCGTAGATGGCATCGAAGATTCTGGCGTTTTCACCGCCGATGAAAATGCCGTTCAAGGAATTCAGGAAGACGTAGCCTGTCGTGCTGAAAATCGGCCAGTCCTCGGGCATGCGTTCGCTCCGGACCAGGATCTTCTCGCCCACGATGTAGAAAGGTCTGTACTCCGGGTCGGCAAGGACCGCCTCATCGTATCGTTCCGCCAGGCTGCGTTCTTTTTCCGGCGACAAGTCGCCGCCACCAGTGCCCGGCGCGGTCATCTGCTGTATAAAGCAGTCACGCTGGAGCCGGTGAAAATATTCTGCGGGATTGTAGAGGCCGTCGGGGTGGTCGACCCGCAGGCCGGTGACCGTGCCTTCCCGAATGAGCCTGAACAAGAGCTTATGGGTCTCCCGGAAGACCGCGGGATTTTCCGTGCGAACGGCGCCCAAGGCGTTCACATCGAAGAACCGCCGGTAATTGATTTCCTCCGTCGCAACCCGCCAGTGCGAGAGGCGGTATACCTGATCGCTGAGCAGGCGGTCGAGGAGATCGAAGCTCCGGGGATCGCCTTTTGTCCCGTTGAAAAGATCCACGGTCTTCCCGACGTGAACTCTCAGAAGGCTGCTGCCCGCCAGCAGCGCACCGAGCCGCCGTTTAATTACTTCCTTTTCACGATGCCGCTCTTCGCTCTTCTCCGGCGCCGTTTCCATGTAGGGCGGCAGATGTCGGAGCGCCGTCATGATGCTGAGATACTCGACGAACTCGGCGGCCTCTTCCGGGAAAAGCTCTTTCAAGCCATCGAGGTCATGCTCCAGGATGACGATGTATGTTTCGGGACGGAGCGGGAAATGGTGTTCATTATATCGGACGAAAAAAGCGCCCTCCTCGAAAAACAGCCTCAGTTCGCCGCTCTCGAGAACAATGCCGTACTGGTCGCCCAGGACGGGAATGAGAATTCTGTTTTTTAGCTCTTTCTTGGCCGGATTCCAGTCAATATCGAAAAAGGCCGCGTAGGGGGAAGCCGGACCGTTTTCGAGTACGTCCATCCACCACGCGTTCTCAGGGCATTCGACGCACATATGGTTTGGCACGATGTCGAGGATCTGCCCCATGCCATGCCGCTGCAACTCCGCGGTCATGACATGATAGTCGTCTTCTGTCCCGATCTCGGGATTGAACGCATTGTGATCGACGATGTCATAGCCGTGCGGGCTCCCTTTCTTCGCAGCAAAATACGGCGAAGAGTAGATATCCATTATCCCCAGGTCGCGGAGATAACCGACGACGTTCACCGCATCGCGGAACGTAAAGCCGCGGTTGAACTGGAGCCGGTAGACGGCGCCGGGGATGCGGGCAACAGGCCGGTCTCTCATCACTACTCCTCCCTGATACGCTCGTAGAGCACAACGCTGTGCGGTTTCAGACGGAGGACGATTTCCTTGCCGCGCGACAGGATCCTCTCGGCCGACTGTCCGCCATCCCCTCCCCATGTCGTTGAAGACGAGTCAAGCGCGTTTGCCCACGTTCCCGGCGGGACCATGACGGGGATCTCTGTTTCCCGGTGTCCGAACACATAGAGGACCAGCACGCCGCTGCCGCCATGCCAGCGGCGGACGAGCAGCACGCGCTCCTGCTCGAAGCCCCTCGTTTCCATAGAAGCCCTGTCAACATGCGACAGCGCGGCCACTGACCGTCGCAGCTGCAGGAGCCTCGAATAATACGCAAGGAGGATTGCCTGTTTTCCTTCCGTACGCAGGGAAGCGTGCATTTTTGAGCGGAGAAAGGTCTGTTCGTCCTGCGGGTCGGGAACATTCACTTTCCAACCGGAGGAAGCGGACTCTTCCGCCCTGCCCGTGCGCACCGCCTCGATGAGCGCGGCGTCGGAGAAGTCCACGAAATACTGAAACGGCGCCGTTTCAGCGTACTCCTCGCCCATGAAGAGGAGCGGAATGCAGGGCGAGAGCAGGACCACAGCCGCGGCGAGCTTGAGCTGTTCGAACGACACGAGCGACGACAGCCGCTCGCCGAGCGCGCGGTTTCCGACCTGGTCGTGGTTCTGGGAGAAGACGACAAACTGCTGCGCCGGCCTGTCCACGGAGGAACTGCCGTGCCTGCGTTTTCTGTACGCCGAGTACTGGCCGGAATAGACAAAGCCCTTGCAGAGCGCCGTCTTCAGGTTCGCGATACTCCCGAAGTCCTGGTAGTAGCCATCCCGCTCGCCGGTCAAAAGCGCGTGAAGGGCATGGTGAAAATCGTCGTTCCACTGGGCATCAAGGCCGTAGCCGCCCTTATCCCGGGGCGTGATTACCCGGACGTCGTTCAGATCGCTCTCGGGGATGACCAGGACGCCCCTGCCGAGCCTTTGCGCTTCTTCGTGCACTGACTCGCCCAGTTCCCGCAGGAAATGCTTTGCGCTGAAATCATAGATCTCGTGGATTGCATCGATCCGCAACGCGTCTATGTGGAAGTCCTTCACCCAAGCAAGGGCGCTCCCGATAAAGTAGCTCCGCACCTCGTCGCTGTGCGGTCCGTCGAAGTTGATCGCGTCTCCCCACGGCGTTTTGTACCTACCGGCGAAGTACGGCCCGTAATCCCTGAGATAATTTCCCTCGGGACCGAGATGGTTGTACACGACGTCGAGGATTACGGCGAGGCCCTTTCGGTGGCACGCATTCACGAGCCGCATGAGTCCCCCTGGACCGCCGTACGAGTTCTGCACCGCAAAGGGATACGCGCCGTCATAGCCCCAGTTCCTCGTTCCCGGAAATTGAGCTACCGGCATCAGTTCCACGGCAGAGATTCCCAGCTCTTTCAGATAATCGAGGCGGGGAATGACCGCGTCGAACGTTCCCGCGGACGTGAAGACGCCGACGTGAAGCTCGTAGATGACGAAGTCAGGGAGGGCGATCCCTTTCCAGTCGTGGTCTTCCCAGATAAAGGCGGAAAGGTCGACGAGCTGCGAAGGTCCGTGAACGCCTTCGGGCTGGAAGCGGGAGGCCGGATCCGGCCGGTCCCGTTCTCCATCGAGCCGGTAGAAGTATCGTGCGTCCGGAACGAGATCATTCACCTCTGCGTGCCAGTAGCCCCGGTCATCCCGCCGCATCGGGATCATCGGCATGCCCGGCGATATGATCTTCAGCTCGACGCTTTTTCGAAATGGCGCCCAGACGCTGAACTTCCAGCGACCGTTCCCTGAGTGTCGAGTGCCTGCAATCACCTG
Source organism: Nitrospirota bacterium (assembly GCA_036391375.1). Lineage (GTDB taxonomy): Bacteria > Nitrospirota > UBA9217 > UBA9217 > UBA9217 > DASWAB01. The sequence goes on along the minus strand of DASWAB010000390.1, from coordinate 145 downwards.
GGTTTTTCCCTCTTCCCTGGTCCGTGAAATCAGGACAGCTCCAGCACGTATCTGCCCTTGTGTTCCAGGGCGTACCAGATGGCGAGATAATCCCGCACCTGCCTCGTGATCAGGAAGTTGTTCCGCACGTATTCCTTGCCGCGCT
>DASWAB010000389.1:0-4436 GCA_036391375.1 Nitrospirota bacterium | reverse complement strand
AAGGAGTTCAAAATATCCGTCGACATGCCCTTCAGCCCCGCGCTCCCGTCCTCGGTCGCTACGTGCACCCTCGCGGCCGCCTCTTTAAAGCTTTTCATGATGGAGGCGGGCGGAAGGCATTCCCTGTTTTTCGCACCGATAAAAAAGTGCATGCGGGAACGGGCGCGCTGCGCTAGAAAATGAAGGGGAGGAAAACCGCTTCCGCCGCCCACCAGGACCGGGACAACGCCTTTCTCCGGCATGGGGAAACCCTTCCCGAGAGGGCCGAGGAACCCGAGCGTGTGGCCAGCCTCGCTCCGGGTCAGAAGGGCGGTTCCCCTTCCGGCTACGCGATACAGAATTTCTATGGACGATCTGGAAACAACGGATGAGATGCCGAACGGCCGGGCAAGGAGCGGGTCCAGATTGTCCGACACCCTGAGCATCACGAATTGGCCGGGAAGGGCCATTGCGGCCGCATCCGGGGCCTTGAGCACGATCCGGTAATATCCCCTGCCCGCTGAGGCGTGCGAAAGGATTTTCGCCGTGTGCAGCCTATTCGAGGGCAATCGCGATCTCCTGAATCTCGTATTCCACGGTCTTTGCCGGAGTTTTGATCGTGACCACGTCCCCGGCCTTGTGGCCGATGAGCGCTTTGCCCACGGGGGACTGGACGGATATCTTCCCTTTTTTGAGGTCCGCCTCTTCCTGCCCCACGAGCGTGTATTTCTTGATGTCGCCGGATTCTGTGTCCGCAAGCGTCACCGTTGTGCCGAAGACGACCTTCTCGTTCGAGAGCTTCGAGACATCGATGATCTGGGCGTGGGCGAGTTTGGATTCGAGTTCTCGCTTCTTGGCGTCGAGGTGCCCCTGCCTCTCTTTGGCTGCATGGTACTCGGCGTTCTCGGAAAGGTCTCCGTGCGCCCGCGCTTCCTCGATGTCCTTGATGTTCTTGGGCCGTTCCACCTTGATGAGGCGGTCGAGTTCCTGCTTGAGCTTGTCGTAGCCCTCTTTGGTCATCGGTACTTTCTGCGTCATGATGAGTGGTACTCCTGGAGAGATTTGACCTGAAGCGGCTTTTCTTTCATCGCAGCGATGCCGCGCACCGCGGCCCTTGCCGCCGAGATCGTCGTAAAATACGGGATCCCCTTTACCAGCGTCGTCCGCCGGATCGAGTAGGAGTCCTTCTGCGACTGGGCGCCGTAGACCGTGTTGATCACGAGATCGACCTGCATGTCCGTTATCTGGTCCACGATATGCGGCCGTCCTTCGGTCACCTTGTTCACGGTCTCGACGGGAATGCCCCGTTTCCTCAGATACTCGGCCGTTCCCCTCGTCGCCACGATGGAGAAGCCCGCCTGCTCAAGCCCCTTGGCCACGTCGAACAGCCCTGCCTTGTCCTTGTCCTTTACGCTCAGGAAGACCCGCCCGGACAGGGGCATGGAGTTGCCCGCCGCGATCTGGGACTTGGCGAAGGACATGCCGAAGTCATTATCGATCCCCATGACCTCGCCGGTAGACTTCATCTCCGGCCCCAGGAGCGTGTCCACCCCCGGGAACTTTGCAAAGGGAAAGACCGCTTCCTTGACCGCGATATGCTTGATAGCCGCTTCTTTTGTGAACCCGAGTTCAACGAGCGTCTTACCCGCCATCACCCGGGACGCAAGCTTTGCGAGCGGGACGCCGATAGCCTTGCTTACGAACGGGACGGTCCGCGACGCGCGGGGGTTCACTTCGAGCACGTAAATCCGCCCGTCTTTCACTGCGAACTGCACATTCATAAGCCCGACCACTCCGAGTTCGAGCGCGAGCTGCCGCGTCTGACGGTCGATCTCACGCACGATGTCCGGCGGAAGCGAGAACGGCGGGAGCGAACAGGCTGAGTCGCCGGAGTGCACGCCCGCTTCTTCGATGTGCTCCATGATGCCCGCGACCACCACGGTCGTTCCGTCCGAGATCGCGTCCACATCGATCTCGACGGCGTCTTCGAGATATTTATCCACGAGCACGGGCCGGTCCGGAGACGCTTTCACCGCCCGGGACATGTAGTTCCTGACGCTCTCCTCGTCGTAAACGATCTCCATGGCCCTGCCGCCGAGCACGTATGAGGGCCGCACCATGACGGGATAGCCGATGCGGTTCGCAACGTCAACCGCCTCGTCGCAGGACACGGCCGTGCCGCTCTCGGCCTGCAGAAGCCCTAACTTATCGAGGAGTTCCTTGAACCGCCGCCGGTCTTCGGCCCGGTCGATGCTGTCCGGCGACGTGCCGAGGATGCGCACCCCTTCTTTTTCGAGCGGCACCGCGAGCTTGAGCGGGGTCTGGCCTCCGAACTGCACGATCACGCCGACGGGCTTTTCCCTTTGTATAATATGTAAAACGTCTTCGAGTGTCAAGGGTTCAAAATAAAGCCGGTCCGAGGTATCATAGTCCGTGCTGACGGTCTCGGGGTTGCAGTTCACCATGATGGTCTCGTACCCGTCCTCCTTGAGCGCGAAGACCGCGTGCACGCAGCAGTAGTCGAACTCGATGCCCTGGCCGATCCTGTTCGGCCCTCCGCCGAGGATGACTATCTTTTTTCTATCAGTTGGATTGGCTTCACATTCTGACTTCTGACTTCTGTCTTCTGACTTCTGCCCTTCTATTTTGTAGAAGGGCTTTTCATACGTCGAATACAGATACGGCGTATGCGCCTCGAACTCGGCCGCGCAGGTATCGATCGTTTTGAAAACCGGCGTAATGCCGAGTTCCATCCGCGCCTTGCGAACGGCGTCTTCCGTCGTGGTGAGCAGTTTCGCGAGCCTGCGGTCTGAAAAACCGAATTCCTTCGCCAGCCTGAGCGGATGATCGAGAGATGGAGTCTTGTCGGTCAGGATGCGCGAGCCCCCATCCTTGATCTCCTTTTCCGCGTCCGCGATCTGTTTGATCTGATGCAGGAACCACGGGTCGATCCGGGAAAGACTGAACAGCTCCTCAACCGTCATTCCGGCGCGCAACCCGTCGGCAAGGTACCAAATCCGCTCCCAGTTGGGGACGCTGATCTTCTGCCGGATTTCGGCGACACCGTGCTCCACGTCCCCGTCGCGGTCGCGGCGGGACTCAAGGCCGTACCGGTCGATCTCAAGCGAGCGGAGCGCCTTCTGGAGCGATTCCTTGAAGGTCCGTCCGATGGACATGGCCTCACCCACGGACTTCATCTGCGTGGTGAGCGTCGCGTCGGCCTGCGGAAATTTTTCAAAGGCGAAGCGCGGGAACTTCACAACCACATAGTCGATGGTCGGCTCGAACGACGCGGGCGTTGCCTTCGTGATGTCGTTCGTGATTTCATCGAGCGTAAAACCAACGGCGAGTTTGGCCGCGAACTTCGCGATGGGGAAGCCCGTGGCCTTGGAGGCAAGCGCCGAACTGCGGGACACGCGCGGGTTCATTTCGATCACGACCATCCTGCCGTCCGCGGGGTTCACCGCGAACTGGATATTCGATCCGCCGGTGTCCACGCCGATCTCGCGGATGATCCGGAGGCTGGCGTCGCGCATGATCTGATATTCCTTGTCCGTGAGCGTCTGCGCGGGCGCCACGGTGATGCTGTCGCCGGTGTGGATGCCCATGGGGTCGAAGTTTTCGATTGAGCAGACGATCACCACGTTGTCCTTGGCGTCGCGCATCACCTCGAGTTCGTACTCCTTCCATCCGACGACCGATTCCTCGATCAACACCTGATGGACCGGGCTCGCTTCGAGGCCCCGGGTGATGAGGTCCATGAATTCTTCGCGGTTGTAGGCCATGCCCCCGCCGGTCCCGCCGAGCGTGAACGCGGGCCGCAGGATCACGGGGAACCCGACCTTTTCCAATATTTCGTACGCCTGTTCCCGGCTCGTGGCGAACCCGCTCTTGGGGACCTCAAGGCCGATGTTGATCATGGCCTCCTTGAACAGTTCGCGGTCCTCCGCCTTTTTGATCGCCGGGAGCTTCGCGCCGATGAGCTCGACCTTGTATTTTTCGAGCACGCCCGACCCGGCAAGCGCTACCGCCGTGTTGAGCGCGGTCTGGCCCCCCATGGTCGGAAGAAGCGCGTCGGGCCGCTCGCGTTCGATGATTTTTTCGACCACCGACGGCGTGATGGGTTCGATATACGTCCGGTGCGCCATCTCGGGGTCGGTCATGATCGTGGCAGGGTTCGAATTGATGAGCACGATCTCGTAGCCTTCTTCCTTGAGCGCCTTGCACGCCTGCACGCCCGAATAGTCGAACTCGCAGGCCTGCCCGATCACGATCGGCCCTGCTCCGATGATAAGGATCTTTTTAATGTCCGTTCTTTTTGGCATTCAGTCCTTTCCCCCGCTTCGAACTACGAACTCTGAACTCAAAACTATTACTCAATCTCCTGCACCCATCCGTTTTTGAGCCCGTACTTCATTTTGATCTCGTACGCCTCATCATATTCCGCTTCAGTGATC
>DASWAB010000388.1:0-2136 GCA_036391375.1 Nitrospirota bacterium | reverse complement strand
CCTTGCGCAGCGCGAAGAATCACTTTCTGCCCGCGGCAGAATGGCGCTCGTGAGCGGCGTGCTGGAGGGCAGGCTCTCCGCTTCCGGGATTTACCGGGACCGCCTCTCCACGTGCATGAGCTGTCTGGCCTGTGAAGCGGCCTGTCCGAGCGGCGTGCCGGTTACGGAGATCGTTCAGGCGGCGAAAGAACAGGCGCTCCGCGAGGCCGGGGCCGTGATCATCGACACGGTCCTCGCCGGTCTTGTAAAACATCCCGCGGCATTCCGCGCTGCCGCGCGGCTCGCGCCCGCAGCGCTGCATTACACAAGGGGACAGGGGGCAAGGGACAGGGGGCGGAAGGAGCGTTCAGTGTCCGGGGTCCAAAGCTTAAAGAAGCAGCGGTCAAAAGGCACGATCGCATTTTTCCCGGGGTGCGCGGTCGAGTACTTTCAACCGGACATTGAACAGGCGACGATAAGCATCCTGAACGCCATGGGATACGACACAATCATACCCGAGGGCCTTATGTGCTGCGGGAGACCGCTGCTTTCCCTGGGAGACGTACGGGGGGCCCGGGGGCTTGCGGAGCAAAACAACGCGCTGCTCGCGGACCTCGCTGTGGACGCGGTGGTAACGGCATGCGCGTCCTGCGGCTTGACTTTTAAACGGGAATATCCTAAACTGCTCCGTCCCGGGGCAAAGAGGCCGGTTGTCCTTGACATCCACGAATTCCTGTCCGGCCGCATCTCGGAAGTCCCGCTCGATCCGGTGAATACAACCGTAACCTGGCACGACCCCTGCCATCTCGGCAGGGGCCAGGGCCTGTCGGAGACGGCGCGGGAAGTCCTTCGTTCCGTCCCCGGACTGACCCTCGTTGAAATGAAGAACGCCGGCCGCTGCTGCGGGTTCGGCGGCGTGATGCGGATTTCACGGCGCGGGCTTTCCGACGCCGTTGCTGCGGACAAGGTAAAGAGCATTGTCGCAACCGGCGCGTCCCTGGTCGTCACGGGCTGCCCCGGGTGCCGCATGCAGATCGCGGACGCATTGACGCGGAAAAGTTCCGATATCAAAGTGATGCACACCGTGCAACTGCTTGCCGCCGCGCTCACGGACGCCGAACGGCAGACAGCCGGGAAAAAGAACCGCGGGCTTCAGCCTGCGTGAATTTGAGGAACTCGGGAGAAGGAGAGAGAATACGTCATGAAATTTTTTATCGACACGGCCAACGTGAAGGAAATCCGGGAGGCGGCAAGCCTGGGGGTGGTCGACGGCGTGACCACCAATCCCTCGCTCATCGCCAGGGAAGGCCGCGACTTCAAGCAGGTCATCGAAGAAATCTGCTCGATCGTAGACGGGCCCATCAGCGCCGAGGCAGTGAGTCTCGAGGCGGACAAAATGGTGGCGGAAGGCCTGAATCTCGCCGGAATTCATAAAAACATCGTGGTGAAGCTCCCCATGACCAAGGAGGGGCTCATGGCCACGAAGAAGCTCGCGGACAAGGGGGTCAAGGTGAACATGACCCTGGTTTTTTCCCCCTCGCAGGCGCTCCTCGCGGCAAAGGTGGGCGCGGCCTACGTGAGTCCTTTTGTCGGCAGGCTCGACGACATCAGCCACAACGGCATGGACCTGGTGCGCCAGATCACGGCGATCTTCGACAATTACGGTTACGGCACCGAAGTGATCGTGGCGAGCATCAGGAACCCCCTCCACGTGGTCGATGCGGCCCTGGCCGGCGCGGACATCGCAACGATACCCTTCGGCGTCATCGACCAGCTCGTGAAGCATCCGCTCACGGACATCGGGATCGAGAAATTCCTGTCGGACTGGAAGAAACTGGAGAAAAAATAATCCTTTGCCGCGGAGTTGCGGCGAAAGATCAACAGGTGAATGGAAAGACTCCCCGGTCTGATTTTCCCCTTCCGATGTTGGTTTTTCTCCGCGCCTGCGTGTCTCTGCGGTAAAGGCATTATACCATTCATGCCTATTTACGAATACCACTGCAACGCCTGCGGCGCTGATTTTGAAAAACTCGTCTTCGGATCGAAGCCGGAAGTGTCGTGCGAGAAGTGCGGCTCGAAGGACACCGGCAAACGCCTGTCTCGCTTCGGCATGGGCCGGTCCTCGGACGGTCCGGCGACAGGCGCTTCGAGCGGCGG
>DASWAB010000387.1:0-3601 GCA_036391375.1 Nitrospirota bacterium | reverse complement strand
CTGAACGACTCTTAGCTGTTCAGGATGAACCCATACAAGGGGTCCTATTTTAACCGGACAGTAATGTATTCTGAATAAGAATCATGCGTCCTCGGCGTATGTGCGGGATGACCGAATTCGCAGGATGCTATGTCGTCCATCGGACAGGGCGTTCAGCGACGGCGGCAGGACGGAGTCGAAAGTGATCCCTTTGCGTGACATTAATCCGACCGAGCGGTTTCCTCTCATTACGCTCGTCCTGATCGCCCTGAATGTCGCCGTTTTTCTCTATGAGCTGTTGATGGGGGAAATGAGGGCTGAGGCGTTCATCGCGTCCTACGCCCTGATCCCGAAGCGCCTGTTTACTCACGGCGTTCCAGCGGCGGGCGCGCTCCCTGTAGCAGCGACCCTGTTTACCTCCATGTTTTTGCATGGCGGGCTGCTCCATGTCTCCGGCAATATGCTCTACCTCTGGATATTCGGCAATAACGTCGAGGACGCCATGGGAAAAATACGGTTTATCGTGTTCTACCTGCTCTGCGGCGTGGCCGCCGCCTATGCCCATGCGTTCATGAACAGCTCCTCGCGTACGCCTATGATCGGCGCGAGCGGCGCTATTTCCGGGGTGCTCGGCGCCTATCTGCTCCTCTATCCGCGCGCGCGGGTGGTGACGCTCGTGATGATAGGCTTTTACATCAGGACCATTGAGGTGCCTGCCATGGTCGTGCTGGGGCTCTGGTTCGGGCTCCAGTTCTTGAACGCCCTGGTAACGAGCAGCGCGGGCGGCGGCGTCGCATGGTATGCGCATGTCGCGGGGTTCGTCTCAGGCGCAGCCCTGATCGGATTGTTTAAACGGAAAACCGTGTCGTTCGGAGGGGGGAGGGGCTCTCGTTACGTATGATCGTTCCCTGTGAGTGCGGCGCAAAACTTAAGATCGACGACGCAAAAATAACCGGAAAGGGCATCAAGGTCCGCTGTCCGCGGTGCGGCAATGTCCAGTCGGTGCAGAAGCCGTCTTCGGGGACGTCTCCCGCGAAGAGGCCGGCTCCGGCGGTCCCGGCATCGGCGCCCCTCGTGCTTGTCGCCCATGACAGCGATGTAATAAGGAGCATGGTCGGCGATGTTTTAATCGACGCCGGCTTCCGGGTGGACTCGGCGGCTGACGGCGTCGAGGCGCTCAGGAAAGCCGTGGAAACAAAACCGCAGGGGATGATCGTCGATGTCGGGTTGCCCGGAATGTACGGTTTCGAGCTGTGCGAGCGGCTGAAAGGGGACGCGAAGACGAAAGGGATAAAGATCATCCTGCTCTCGTCCGTCTATGACATGCGGCGGTACAAACGGACGCCCGTCAATCTTTACGGCGCCGACGATTATATCGAAAAGCACCACATTCCCGATTTTCTTCCGAGCAAGCTGCGCAAGCTCATATTCCCGGAGCAGTCCGCCGGGGCGCCTCCGAGGAGCAAGGAGCATCCGCCCCTCGATCTTCCGGAAATGTCCCGTCCGCCGGCCAGGGAGTTCGAGCCTTCCCTGCTGAGCCCGGAAAACCCCGTGTACGGAGGTCAGGACCATTCTTCTCCCGCCGCCCCGCGCACTGTTGCGGCCAAAACGGCTGCTGAAGCTCAGGAGGGGGCGGCGCTTACGCCCGAGTCGTTCAGTCTCGAAGCTTCCATCTTTCAGAAAGAGGAATGCGACATCCCCCGCGTGCATGAAGAGGACCCCGAGGCCACAGAAAAGGCGCGGCGATTCGCGAGGATCATCGTGTCCGATATCGCCCTCTACAATCAAGAGGCGGTGGTCGAGGGGATCAGAAACGGGACCTTTTACGAACTCCTGAAAGTCGATGTGGATGAAGGGAGGGATCTCTACGAGAAGCGGGTGCCGCGCGCCATCAAAGCGAACAAAGATTATTATCAGGAGGCATTCGACAATTTCATCACCGCGGCGCGGCAGAAGATTGTTCATTGACACGTGAAGCAAGTTAGTATATTATACCGGCTTGTCGGGGCGTAGCGCAGCCTGGTAGCGCACTTGGTTCGGGACCAAGGGGTCGGAGGTTCAAATCCTCTCGCCCCGACCATTTTTCTTTTTTCACATGCCGCATGCTTGTCAGCACGGGAGGCATTTTTGAACCTTTTTCCGACCCCGCGAGGTGTTCATGCATGAGTGAGAGGGAACGATCAGTTGATGATCTGATGGGCGCGGACTCCTACAGCGAGGAGATCGAGGAAAAAGAAGAAGCGGACAAGAAAAACAGCAATGACGAGGCCTCGGAAGAAACGCCTGCGCAAAAAGGTCTCGATGCCATCAAGTATTACCTCAAGGAAATCCGGAAAACCCCCCTTCTTACCTTTGAGCAGGAACAGGCGCTGGCCAAAAGGATCGCCCAGGGCGACCAGGAAGCCCGCGCAAAGATGATCGAGGCGAACCTCCGGCTTGTCGTCGCAATCGGCAAAAAGTACATCAACCGGGGCCTGCAGTTTTCGGACATCATTGAGGAAGGCAACATCGGCCTGATACGGGCCGTGGAAAAGTTCCAGTACGAGCGGGGGTTCAAGTTCAGCACGTACGCCTCATGGTGGATCCGGCAGTCCATCGAACGGGCGCTCGTCAATCAAACGAGGACCATCCGCCTCCCTGTCCACATCGCCGAGATCGTCAACTCGTACCTGCGCGCCGTGCGTCAGCTCACCCAGAAGCTCGGACGTGATCCCCAGATCGAGGAGATCGCCAAAAAAATGAAAGTGACCGCCGAGAAGGTGCGGAGCATATCGCAGGTGGTGCGCGAGACCTATTCCCTCGACATGCTCATCGGGGACCAAGAGGAAGACACCCTTAAGGACATCCTCCAGGACAACAACGCCGTGTCTCCCGCGAGTTTCTCCGACGATATCCGGCGGAAGGAGTACATCGACGAATGGCTCCAGCAGCTCTCCGTGAGCGAGCGGAAGGTCATCGAGCTCCGGTTCGGCCTGAACGACGACGAGCCCAAGACCCTGGACAGCATCGGCAAGGAGTTCGGCATCACGCGGGAGCGCGTCCGGCAGATCGAGACCCAGGCGCTCAACAAGCTTCGGGTTATTACCCGGCGGAAGAAGATCGATTTGGAAGGAATGCTGTAACAAATGCGGAATGCGAAGTGTCAAGCGAAGTGAAAAAAGACACGCATTGAACAATTCCAGACTCCATACTCCGCATTTTGCACTTTAAACGCCCCTGTAGCTCAGGTGGATAGAGCAGCGGTTTCCTAAACCGCGTGCCGGGTGTTCGAGTCACCCCAGGGGCACCAATTATTTCAATGAGTTAGAGTCAGAAAACGACGGAATTTCACCCTCAAACACGCTACCTGTGCCCGTACCTGTGCCCGTGACACGGCTTGCAGCCTCTTCCCGCTGCTTCTGTTCCAGCTTTTCCCTCATCTTCCGCAAGTGTTCGGTCAATTTCTCTGCGGCTGCTTTCAGGTCGTTCTCGCTCGTGATGTTGTACCGGTCGAACACGCTCCGGGTCTTGTGGCCGCTGATCCGCATGGCGACCGTCTCGGGGACCCCGCTTCGTACCAGGTTGCGGACTCCGCTTCTCCGAAGATCGTGGAAGAGCTTGCCAGGGATGCCCGCTCCTTTGC
>DASWAB010000386.1:0-1918 GCA_036391375.1 Nitrospirota bacterium | reverse complement strand
TCCACCGCCATCATCTCGTCCACGGCGACGGTGCCGTAATCACACACCTTGCCGAGGTCGTTCCGCTCGAGGTCCAGGAGCATAATGTGTTCGGCGCGCTCCTTCTCGTTGGTGAGGAGCTCGACGGAGAGAGCTTTCGTTTCATCGAAATCCTTCCCCCGCCTGCGCGTGCCCGCGATCGGCCTCGTGTCCGCGATTCCTTCATTGAGACGAATGAGGCGCTCGGGGGAGGAGCTCACGAGCGCAAGGTCGCCCGTATCGAGATACGCGGCAAAAGGGGACGGATTGACCTCACGGAGCGCTTTATACAGGCGAAGCGTGTCGGCCTCCCCGATCTGCGCGGAGAGCCGGTGTGAGAGGTTGGCCTGATAGATGTCCCCTGCCGCGATGTACTCCTTGCATCGTCTGACCATGGACTCGAAGCGGTCCTTGGTCATGTCCGGGGTGAGGCTGAAGCGCTCAGAAAATATTTTTTCGGATAAGATGATTTCCTTATTAATTTCCTTTGACGCAAGCTTTGTGCTAAGAGCTGCGATTCTCTCCGCCGCTTCATCATAGAGCCGCTCCCACTGGCCCGGCTCGGGACGGCGGAAGCCCAGTTCCTGTTCCCGCGCGCCGGGGTTCACGATCAACCATGCCTTGTTCAGAACATGGTCAAACGCGATGACCGTGTCCACGAACAGGAAACAGGCCTCCGGGATATCGAGGTCGATCCGGACGTTCCGGGGAAGTTTTTCGAATTGGCGCGCAAAATCGTAGGAGAAGTACCCGACAGCCCCGCCGGTGAAGGGTGGGAGGCCGGGAACCCGCCCGGTCCGGTAGTTGGAAAGGAGTTCCCGGAGTTTTGCGAGTGGCCTGCGCTTCATGGTCGCCCGCCTGCCGTATTTGCCTTGGGGTGCCTCCGGAAGCTCAAGCGCAACGTTGTCGCCCTTCGATCGGAAAATCAGGTAGGGATCAGCCGTGGCGAAGGAATACCGCCCGATTTTGCCATTCACCCGCGCGCTTTCCAGAAGCACGGGGAAGCCGGCCGGCCGAAGGACCTCGAGCGCGGCGAGCGGCGTGAGGGCCGGGAGCTCGATCTCCACCGAAAGGGGCAGGATATTTCCCTTCCGGACAGAAGCGAGAAATTCTTTTTTCATGGGCCTGATCGCGTCCATGGGTGACGGGATTGTAAAGACAATTCCCCCGAGGGTCAAGACAATTCTCGCAAACGCGCTCCGAACGATGTGCTATAATAAAAGTAGAGAAGTTGACGGGCAGAAGTGGCGATCTTTGAAAGAAACATGGTTCATAAGGCGTTGCCGAACCCACACTAATAAGTGTAAGTATTTAACACCGTTATGAGGGGATTAAGACACCGGCTTTTACGTGATACCGGGACCGGCAAGCGGGCTGCAAGTTGAGCGGTCAGGCTCCCGGTTCGCAGGCCCACGAAAGGCCGGAAGAGTCGAAAACCCCGAAGCAGCGGCAGACGCCGGGAAGAGTCGATATACACATGAGGCTTCACAGGGTCTGCAGGGCAGAGCCGCAGAAGCAGGCTGTACTTCCCGGGACGCGCCAATGCTCAACGGAATGTTAAAACCCCGGTTCGGTGGCAACGCCTTTTTTGTTGCTGAAAACACCGCCCTACAGCTGCGATGAAAAGCGCATCAGTTTTTTAAGGGGACCCTTCTCCTTCCTGAAAATGGATTTGAACCCCGGCCCTGCCAAGTCTCAACAAAAAATCGCCGTGCAAGCTCCGGAAAACCTGTCAGAACGAAAAGCCATTATCAATCGATAGCGCCGTCCCGGACACCTTCTGAAATCTTTCGCTCGACAAAGCACAAAAAATATTTTAAACTGGCTCACTATGAACCACTTCATGGACGTAAAAATCTATTACGAAGACACGGATTGCGGCAACGTCGTGTACTACGCC
>DASWAB010000385.1:0-3289 GCA_036391375.1 Nitrospirota bacterium | reverse complement strand
GCGAGATCTCCCAGCTTCCGAAGGAAGAGCGGAGGGAATATCTTGCCGGCATGGGGCTCAAGGAATCCGGCCTCGACCGCATGATTAAGGCAGGCTACGACCTGCTCGGCCTTATCACGTACTTGACTGCGGGTGAAAAGGAGGTCCGCGCATGGACCATTGCCAGGGGAACCAAGGCGCCCCAGGCAGCAGGCAAGATCCATACGGATTTTGAAAAAGGCTTTATCCGGGCGGAGGTGTTCCACTTCGACGATCTCGTGCGGCTGGGCACCGAACAGGCGGTAAAGGCGGCCGGCCTCCTCCGCTCCGAGGGCAAGGAGTATGTCGTCAAGGACGGGGACATCATGTTGTTTCGGTTTAACGTATAGTACTGTAACGGCGCCGCGTCGTTGCGTCAGCCCTGTTTTTTCGTTTCGTTAAGGATCTTTGTAATCTCGGTTTTCAGGTTGTCCGCCACGACTTCGCCGTAAAAAAGACGGGCCGTTTTTTCCAGTTCGTTTATGTGTTCCCAGCAGGCCGCGTCGCCGTACTTGGCGTACATCTCGTCCATCTTTTTGAGCAGAATGGGCGCCTTGGCTCCGACGAGCTTTGCCGCAACGCCCTTGATGAGATCTTTGCAGTCGCGCGCAAGGGCAACGTACTTTTCGTTCACCAGTTTCGAGATGGCGTCCTCGATCCCGTCCAGCCCCCTCAGCGCGGTGCGGATGTCGTCGAAAGACCGTTCGCCGTTGATCTGCACAAGGATATTCCGGCATTTGGCGGATATGCCGGAGCCGAGGTTATGAACGGCCTCTAAGCCTTTTTCCGTCAATATGGGAATCCCGGATTCCATGGGTGCGGCGCTCCTTTCCGTCTCGCCGGGGACACGCTATATGAACAGCGTGACGCCGGCATTCATGCCGAAATCAAGATAGGTCGCGATCCCTCCGAACTCCACTCCATCAATCAGGTCCTCGTGCTTCATGCCGAAGGCATCGAGCGTCATCTGGCAGGCCACGAGCTTCACGCCCGAGCTCTTGGCTGTGTCGAGCAGTTCACCCAGCGTGGGCACCATCTGCTTATTGAACATCTTTTTCATCATCGCCGTCGCCAGCGCCGTCATGCCGGGCATTGCGCCGATGATGTTGGGGATCGCCACCGGCATGGCGGGGTTGGCTATCGGGGCCACCTGGAGGTTGGCGTTTCTTTTGAGAATGTTGAGCCCGTAAAAGGTGAAGAAGATGGCCGCTTGAAGCCCTACGCTCTGCGCGCCCGTCGCGATGAGCAGCGGCGCATAGGCCATATCGAGCGTCCCTTTGGATGCGATGATCGCCACGCGGTTGGTATTGGCGGTCTGTTGCTGAAGCGGCTCGATTTTTGCATCGAGGGCGGTGATTTTTTTATTGATGGCGTCATACACCTGCCGCGACGCTTCGACGATCCGCTGATCGATATATCTGTTCAGGTATGCTTTGAGCTTCGGGTCGAGGTCTTTTTCCGCATTGACAGCCATGTTCTCCTCCTTTATTTATTGGTGAGTTCATCCATAAGGGTTTTTACCGATACGATTTTGTCCACCCGTGAAGCGTTTGAACCGACCGTGTAAAGCGGCTCCTCTACATCCGGATTGTATCCGGCGGAGCTCAGGAGGCCATTACAGATGCAGAAATAATTCTCGTTGTCCTCTTTTGCGGGACAGAGGGAAAATTTGCCCTTTTCGTCTTTCAGGAGAACATAGCCCTTGTCGCATTTGGGGGGCCGTTTCCGCTGTAACGATGAGACATACATGGGAGATTGTCTGATTACCCGAAACGGGAGGCCGCAGGGTGAGCCTGGGCGGTGAGCTACCATGATGTCCTCGGCCTTGGCCCGGACCACGGCCTGTTTATACGCGCCGGTGGCGCTGCTTTCCTCCGTCGCGAGGAAGCGGGTGCCCATCTGGACGCCATCGGCTCCCAGGCTCATAAACCTTATTATATCAGAATTCGTATAGATTCCGCCGGCGACGACCACGGGAAAATCGCCGCACTTCATCGCCATGTCCTTGACCGGAGGCAGCAGGTTTTCAAGGCGGTTGGACTCCAGTTCAATCTGGTCGATTCGGAAGCCGAGATGGCCGCCGGCAAGCGGCCCCTCCAGCACCACGGCGTCCGGGCGGTACCCCAGCTTTTCCCATTTTTTGCAGATAATGTCGAGCGCGCGCGCCGACGACACTATCGGGATCAGGGCCGTGTCTTTCGGCGGCTGTATGGCGGGAAGACCGAGCGGCAATCCCGCTCCGGAGATGATTGCGTCAGCGCCGGCATCGAGCGCTCCCTTTACCGAATCGCTGTAATCGCGAACGAGGGCAATCATGATGTTGATGCCGGTAAATCCGCCTTCAATTTTCGAGCGGGATATTTCCTCGTACGCCGCCTCATAAGTGTTGACTTTTTTGCCGGTCCTTTTGGATACGAGCCTGTCCAGGCAGGCGCTGGACACGATGCCGAGCCCTCCCTCCCGCGCGACAGCCTTCGCCAGGGGATGCAGCGATACGCCGACGCCCATTCCGCCCTGAATGATGGGCACCTTAATTTTTTTCCCTTTTATGATGAGCGGCTTAAGTGTTGATTCGTGATTCAAATCGCCCCCTCTGTACTTTCTCACAAACCAGGGACATCGGAAATGCCCTAAATTTATTCTGGAAAGATTTGTAATTCTATTGTTTTAAATTTGACGATAAAACTGACAAATTATACCATAATAAAAAGCCGCATACAACAATAACATTGGAGCCATAAGCGCAATCCGCGACCATGGTCCGCCTGCATTTTTGGCCCGCGAAGCAACATGTCGGTGGTTGACAATTTTATCCCGTTGTGCGATTATCCCTTCGTTATGAGGATCCTCCGTGGTTTGAAAGGCCTTACGGAACAGTTTCCCAACCCGGTGCTCACCCTCGGAAACTTCGACGGCGTTCATCTGGGACACCAGGCGATATTCAGGAAGGTCGTGGAACGGGCGCGGGAAATCGGCGGAACGAGCATTGCCTTTACCTTCGAGCCCCATCCCCTCAAGGTAATCGCTCCTGAGCGTTCCCCAAAACTCCTGAATACGTTCCACGGGAAAATGAAACTCCTGGGAGAGGCGGGCATCGATGTTGTTATTTGCGCTGACTTCACCCGCGCTTTTGCGGACCAGCACCCGGACGACTTCGCCCGCGAGGTGCTCCACAAAAAAATAGGAGTCAGAGAAGTGTATGTCGGCTATGATTACGCCTTCGGCAAAGGCCGCGAAGGCGGCATCGAATCGCTGAAGCGCATGGGCGGCG
>DASWAB010000384.1:0-6051 GCA_036391375.1 Nitrospirota bacterium | reverse complement strand
TTCGGGGTCAAGGGCAGGGACATCGTGGACCTCTACTGCGGCGCGCTGCTCCACGATATCGGCAAGATCGGGGTGCCTGACGCTGTGCTGCTGAAGACCGGTCCGCTCACGCCTGAAGAGCAGGCCGTCATGCGCAGACATCCCGAGATCGGTTTTCGCATCGTCGGGCACATCGGGTATTTTGCGCGGGCCTCGGAGATTGTCCGCACCCATCACGAGCACTTCGACGGAACAGGCTACCCCCGGGGGCTCAAGGGGGAGGACATCCCGCACGGGGCGAGGGTTTTTGCCATAGCCGATGCGCTCGACGCCCTGACCGTTACGAGGCCTTACCGGAAGGCCGTCAGTTTCGAGGACGCGCAGGAGGAGATTCTCCGGAATGCGCGGACACTATTTGACCCGTCGGTGGTCGAGGCGTTCTTCAGGGCTTCGGAAGAGCTGAGAGAATATATCGGCAAGATCGTGTTCGACGGCATGGATCTGGAGCACGAACGGATGCCCGGTCCGGGAGAGTAAACGGGACGCAAGTTGTACGCGGACTCGGAAGGATGATGTATATAAAAAAGGGCCTGTGAAATCACAGGCCCTTTGCATTTGACGACGTGGATACCTATTTCCTTTTTTTCTTCGGCGCTTGTTTGGGCGCTTCCTCCGTCGCTTTCGCGGTCCAGTTATTCAGATCATGAGCGATGTTATGGCACTCGCCGCATCTCGGGAACTTCGCCATAATGCCGGCCGGATGGGGCGTGCCATGACAATCCTGGCATTTGGGCACCATCTTGTGCTTTTCCTGATGGCAGAAGGCGCATGCCAGATCCTTGTGCTTGACCTTGCTGGCGCTGAGCATGGTCAGCACCCTGCTGTGGCACGCGCCGCAATCCTTGGAAGGAGTGTTGGCGGCATAGGTCACCACCGTCGGCATGTGCGGCTTGTGGCATTTTTTGCAGTCGGCGGCGGTCATTTCAGCCGCATGCGGCTTGTGGCACTGGGTGCACTGCGGGATTTTCCCGTGGACGTCGTGGCATCGGGAGCAGTCGAGGGCCGTATGCTTGCTTTTATTTTTTCTGAGCTGCTCGATTTGCGGCGTATGGCAGGTGAGGCAGGGCTCCGTAACATTATTCCCAAAGGTAATATTTAAAGGCGTATGGGGGTTCTTGTGACAGCCGAGGCAGCCCTTGAGTTCGAAGTGAGGCTTGCCCATATGGCACTGATTGCATTGCGGGATGGGTTTCTTGACCGTCGGCGGATGGCCGACATGGCATCCTGTGCATCCGACGTCCTTGTGCTTTTTTCCGGCGGCCGCTATGTCAGCCGGAGGCGCATTATGACATTTCGCACAATCATCGTTGGACAGAGAGGACTGCGGCTGCGCCAGCGCAGCGTTTGAACAGACCAGAACCAGAGCGGCTAAAAATACCACGACTACGAGACTACCACGTTTTGATACTTTCATCTTTCCTCCTTTTTGGGTGATTTTTAAAACGTTATTTCGTCATCTAACGGGCCCGAACGAGAAATAATAAAACGCTGTTCAATAGTGCGCGTGATTATGCCATAGTTTTCTGAAACAGTCAATGGGGGGCGGATGCCTGTTTTTTCGGCGCTGCTTCGGGCGCCTCCTTTGTCTCCGCCGCGGTCCAGTTGTTCAGATCGTGCGCGATGTTGTGGCATTTGCCGCATTTCGGGAACTTCGCCATAATGCCCTCCGGATGGGGCGATCCGTGGCAGTCCTGGCATTTGGGTATCATCCGGTGCTTTTCCTGGTGGCAGAATGCGCATTCAAACGGCTTGTGTTTTGAAGTAGTGGTCTTGAAAAGCTCGATGACCTTCTGGTGGCACATGCCGCAGTCTTTTGAAGGGATGTCCGCGGAATAGGTTACCAGCTTCGGCATGTGCGCTTTATGGCATTGCTTGCAGCCGCCGGAAATTTTTCCCGAGTGCGGGGTGTGGCACTGGGTGCACTGGGGGACCTTGCGGTGGACGTCGTGGCAGGTGGAGCAATCGAGGGCGCTATGCTTGCTCTTGTTTTCCCTGAGCTGGGCAAGCTGCGTTGCGTGGCAGTTAAGACAGGCGTCTTTGCCCTTAAAAGATATCTTCAAGGGCGTATGCGGGTTTCTGTGACAGTTGAGGCAGCCGGTGAGCTCGAAATGAGACTTCCTTGTCGTCAGGTGGCACTTCGTGCACGGCGCGATCGGCTTCGCGACTTCCGGCGGATGGCCGACATGGCAGCCCATACACGGGACGCGCCTGTGCTTTCCTCCCGCCGCGGCGATGTCATTCACCTGGTCGGAATGGCACCTCACGCAGTCTTCTTTTTTATAGTGAGACGTTGTTTGGGCGGACGCAACGCCTGAACAAATTAGAAGCGCCGCGCCCAGGAACAGTATAAGCAGAGGATTACAGCGTGTTACTCTTCCCATCTTTTCCTCAATCACGATAATGCTTGAAGCGAAATGACATGCTGTTTTACCGGTCTAAAGGACGAAATTATGCCATAGTTCCCACGAGCAGTCAATAGGCTGGAGCAGGTGAATAGAACGCTGTTTTGCTAATTGGCGCGTAGCGGGTTCAGGAGTGACGGGGATGGCCTCTTGATAAATTAATGCAGAGGACGTTGCCGATCATCACGGCGGGGAGGGAAAACGCTATTTTAGCTTTCTTTACGCATAAAATCTTTTCCCCTCCTTTGCCATCTCGCGGAGAGACGCGGGAGGAGTGAACCGATCGCCATATTTTTTTGAATACGTTTCGAGCTTTTCGACAATTGCCGCGGCGCCGAGTTTGTCCGCGTATCTGAGCAGGCCGCCGCGGAAGGGCGGGAACCCGATGCCGAAGACGAGCGCGGCGTCGAGGAGTTCCGGCCTGTCGATGACACGTTCCTTGAGGCAGAGCGCGGCTTCTTTTATCATGAGCATCAACGCCCGGTCCACGATCTCTTCGGACGCGGGTTTTTCCCGCGTTTCCGGCCCCGCCGCTATTTTGCCGTAAATGGAGACATCCGGCCCGCCGCGCGTTTTCCCTTCATAACGGTAGAAGCCCTTGGCGTTTTTTTTGCCGTAGTAGCCTTCCTTATATAACACGCCCAAAAGGGGAGAGGGTTTCACGCGGTCGCCGAGCCCCCGGTGAAGAATATCCGCGACCTTGTAAGCGATGTCGATCCCGATCTCGTCAAGCAGAATGAAAGCGCCCATCGGCATCCCGAACCGGAGGAGCGCGCCGTCGATCTCGTTGATCGTCCCTCCCTGTTCGAGCATCTTCGCCGTCTCGTTCAAATACGGCATCAGAATGCGGTTCACCAGGAAGCCGGGACCGTCATTCACGACAACCGGGAGCTTGCCGAGTTTTCGGGAGAGCGTTGCTATGGCGGAGACGGCCTCTTCCGAGGTCTTCTCGCCGCGCACGATCTCCACAAGCGGCATCTTTTCCACGGGATTGAAGAAGTGCATGCCCGCGACCCGCTCGGGACGCTTCGAAGCGCCGGCCATTTCCGTTACCGAGAGGGACGATGTGTTCGAGGCGAAGAAGGCGGATTCCTTCGCCATGCGCTCAAAATCCCGCAGCACCGATTTCTTTATCTCCCTGTTTTCGACCACGGCCTCAACGGCGATGTCCGCGCCGCCGAACCCCGAGTAATCGGTCGTGCCCGTGATCCGGTCGAAGCCGTCGCGCGCCTGAATTGCCGTCAATATGCCTTTTTTCTGCCGCTTCCCGAATATTTTCGCGGCCTCTTTGAGGCCTGCGCCGACGGCCTTGGCATTGATGTCTTTCAGCCTGACCGTGAGGCCCTTCTCGGCAAAGAGCTGGGCGATGCCGCCGCCCATGACTCCGGCGCCAAGGACTCCGGCGGAGACGATTTTTACCGGCGATGGATGAGGGTCTCTTTTGATCGCTTCACTCAGATAAAAGACCGAGATAAGGTTCTTTGATACGTCGGTCGGCGCGAGCCGGCCGAGAAGCGAAGCCTCATGCTTGTATCCCGCCTCCCTGCCATGCGAAAGCCCATAGCGGACCGAGTCCAGAGCCGCGAGCGGGGCTGGGTAGCTTCCGCGTGTCTCCCTGAGCACGTTTTGGTCCGCCGCCCGGAAAATGAGGGGCCTCGTGAGAGGGTTTCCTTCGAGCAATCTGATTATCAGCGGCCTTTTTGCACGGACCTCTTCCGGCCGCGGCTTTCCGATCGCCTTCAACGCCATCGCCTTCGCGCGGGAAAGCAGAATTTCCTTAAACGTCATCTCGTCGGCCAGCCCGATCTTCCTTGCCTTTTTTGCGTAGACCGATTTGCCGGTGAGAATCATATCGAGGGCATTCGTGAGGCCGACGAGTCTCGGCAGACGCTGGGTGCCTCCGAAGCCCGGGATGATGCCGAGCTTTACCTCGGGAAGCGCGAGCGCGGTCTTCTGGTCGTTGCTGACGACCCGGTAGGAGCACGAGAGCGCGAGTTCAAGGCCGCCGCCCATGCAGGGACCGTGGATCGCCGCCACGGTGGGGAAGGGGAGGGACTCAAGTTTGGCAAACACCGCCTGACCCTTCAGCGCCAGCCGCTCGCCGGTCTCTTCGTCCGTGATATTCCGGATCTCGGCGATGTCCGCGCCCACGATGAAGTTCCCGGCCTTGCCGCTTCTTACGACGAGCGCCTTGATCTCCTTGTTCGCCGCGAGTTCGTCCAAGAGATCAGCGAGTTCGTTCATCACGGCGGTGGTAAGCTTGTTTACCTTTTCTCCGGGAAGATCGAAGGCGAGGACCGCGATCCCGTCTTTGTCGATTTCATAGCTGAAAGCGCCCATGAGACACCCTTCTTATTGTATTGAGAGACAATCAGGCAAATCGTTTTTTGCCATAGATATCGCCGAGGACACAGAAAGTATATAAAAAGAATATCGTGCGCTTCCTCCGTGAACTCTGTGCCCTCTGCGGCTGACCTCTTATCTCCTCTCCACGATCATGGCCCCGCCCTGGCCGCCGCCGATGCAGAGCGTGGCGAGCCCTGTTGAGAGGCCGCGACGTTCCATCTCCTTTAAGAGCGTGAGCACGATCCGAAGCCCCGAGGAACCAACCGGATGGCCGAGCGCAATGGCCCCGCCGTTTACGTTCATGATGTCGCGCCGGAACTCTCCGATCGGCTCCTCACCCGGAAGATGCTTTGCGAAAAACTCCCGTGAGACGGCCGCCTTTTCGCTGGCGTAGACCTGCGCGGCAAAGGCCTCGTTGAATTCGATCAGTTCGATGTCCTTCATCTTCATGCCGGCAAGCTTCAGGACCTTGTGCGAGGCGAAGACAGGCCCCAAGCCCATGCGCGCGGGATCGAGTCCCGCAAAGGCAAACGCCCTGATGTATCCCAGCGGTTTGTAGCCAAGCTCTTTCGCTTTTGCGGCGCTCATGATGAGGGCGGCGGCGGCCCCGTCGGTGATGGGGGATGAGTTGCCGGCGGTCACGGTGCCGTAGCGCCGGTCGAAATAGGGCGGCAGTTTTTCGAGCGCCTCCATTGTCTGGTTCTTGCGGGGCCCGATGTCCTCCTCCACGGCCTCGAATTTCGGCGGCGCGTAGAAAGGGATGAGCTCATTTTTGAATTTTCCTGCCTCGTTCGCCGCGGTCCACCGCCTGTGGCTCGCGAGCGCGAATTCATCCTGCTCTTTCCGGGTGATGCCGAAATCGCGCACAAGGACCTCGGCGGTCTCGCCCATGATGAGGCCGGAGATGGGATCGGTCAGCCCTTCGATCAGGCCGACGACCGGGACGAAGTCTTTCGGCCTGAGGGAGAAAACGGCCTGAAGCTTGCCGCCGAAGCTTTTCGCGCGCTGAAAGGCAGTGATAACATCGCGCAGTTTCTTCTTTATATAGAAGGAATAACTGGACATCGATTCCACGCCCGCCACAAGGACGATGTCGCTCCCCCCCGCGAGGATCTGGGCGGCTGCGCTTGCCGCGGCCTGCATGCCCGAAGCGCAGTTTCGCTGCACGCTGTAGGCGGGAATGCGCTGCGGGATGCCCGCGCGGAGCGCGATCACGCGCGCGATGTTCGCGGCGTCTGCCGGCATGCCCGCGTTCCCGATGATC
>DASWAB010000383.1:0-1503 GCA_036391375.1 Nitrospirota bacterium | reverse complement strand
GAGGTGAGATGGCGCGCGGGAGGCTTTCTCCGCACCAGCTCGCCGTGGCAGAACATGCACACGAAGAAAAGCCCCGCGCAGAAGGCCGGGATGACGATCCTCAGGTTCGTGCGCGAGTTCCAGTGCGACAGGCCGTACGCCATCCCCCCCAGGGCGATTGCGAGCAGCCAGAAAAAAATCTTTCGATGGTACAGCCGTTCGAAGTCGAAGGTCAGGATGAACGTCAGAAGATACAGCGAAAGCGGCAGGACCCACAGGAACGGAATCGGGGCGACATTCTGCGTCAAATGGTTCGTGACCGCGAGCAGAAGCGTCGACGCGCAGGCCGCGAGCAGGAGCCAGAGTATCCGTTCCCGGAGCCCCGGCGGCCTGGAGTCTGGCTGTGCTTCTTCCCGCACGGGCGCGTCCCTGTCGCCCGTTCTATCCCTGCTTGAAACGGCGGCCGTGACGCCGAGGAGGACAAAGGCGCCGTAAAGCGCCGACCAGCCGAGCGACTGCTGCCGGAGCGTTATGTTCGGTTCGACCAGAACCGGGTAGGCCAGAAGTCCCGCGAGAGAAGCAAGGTTCGACAGCCCGAACAGGCGATAAGGGAGGGCGGCCCTGAATTTTCTCGCGTACCACGCCTGGATGAGCGGACTCGTGGTCGAGAGCAGAAAATAGGGAAGTCCTACGGAGACCGCGAGCAGGCCGAGGATGCGAAGGATGGGGTCTTCGGCGCCGGCTGGTTTCCAGGCAGGCGCCGGCGTCACGGGCAAAAAAAGGATGCTTGCGGCGAGCAGGGCGGTGTGCGTGACGGCCTGCATTCGCGGCATGAGCTTTGTGGCAAGCCAGTGGGCGTACAGATATCCACCCAGCAGCGCGGTCTGGAAAAAGAGCATGGCCGTGATCCAGACCGCCGCCGACCCCCCGAACCATGGCAGGATCATTTTGGCGATCATGGGCTGGATCTGGAAGAGCAGAAAGGCGCTCAGGAATATGGTGGCTGCGGAGAGTAACATATAAAACAGAATTATAGCATAAGGAAGGCAAAAAACTCAGAAAATCACGCACGCACGGGATCCCGCGCCTTGGCATCCCCCGGCTCCTGCCGGAGAGTGCTCCGCTTCACACGCTTTTTATTATTCTGATCCTGATGGTGTTGCTGCCCGTTACAACCTGGGCCGCTGATGGCCGCGGGTATCTGGATATCACCGGCGGGTATAAGGAGGGCAGTTTCGGGACTCCAACCAAATCTGAATTGTTTTACTTCTCTCCGGCACTGGGATATGTTACTCCCCGCTACGACGTAAGCATAGCCATCCCTTATCTCTTCCAGTCCAACACGACCGCCGGACAGACAACCACTGAAGACGGGATCGGCGATATCCTTCTTCACGGTGGCCTGGTATTTATCCCCGAGACAAAAGATGGCTTTTCACTTTATGGATCCGCTTCAATCAAACTTCCCACCGCCGACAAGGATAAGGGATTAGGAACCGGACAAACGGATGTCGGCGGATTTCT
>DASWAB010000382.1:0-2184 GCA_036391375.1 Nitrospirota bacterium | reverse complement strand
ACGGGATATTCCACCAGGTTCGCCGTTTCGTCGAGCAGGCCGGGGTCGTCGAGGACCGCGCCGCCCGCCGTTTGGGCAAGCTCACGGGTCTGCGTGGTGATTCGCTGCTTTCGGACCTCGGGGTCGATGACGATGCAGTTCGGCTCGGCCTGCGACGCGTAGGACCTGAAGTCTTTGACCAGAAACGCGCCGGGGCTCATGAACCGGTGCCCGCGCGAAAGATTTCCGCTCCTGATCCCGTTGAGCTCGAAGTCTACCACGGAACCGTCCCACAGGGCAAGCACCCAATGAATGGGCCGGGCGAACCGGATGTCTTTGTCCATCCAGCGCATGGTCTTCGGGAACGGGATGGAGAGGATGAACCCCGGAAGCGCCTGCCTGAGCCACGCTGCGGTATCGCCGCCTTTTTCATCGATCCGGGCGACCAGGTATTCGCCCTTGTCCGTTGCCTTGACCGAGAGCGCGTCGACCGGAACGCCGTTCTTCCCGGCGAAGACCGTCGCCGCCCTGGTCGGCCTGCCCTCGGCGTCGAACGCGACCTTCTTCGGCGGACCGATTACTTCCTTCGACACGTCCGCCTGGCGCTCATCCATACCGGAGACAGAAAGCACAAGCCGCCTCGGCGTGCCGAACGCCTTTATCTCACCGCGCGACGCAACACGCCCCGAGACGAGGAGTGCGGAAAACAGCTCCTTCATTTTCTCGATCGCGGGGTTGATGAACCGAGAAGGCATCTCCTCGGTGCCGATTTCTAATAAGAATTCTTTACCCAAAAAAGACTCCAAAGAAAACATTCTCACGCAAAGCTGCAAAGGAAATCTTTAATTCTGGTTCTAAACCAAAAAACCGGCGCTTCTTTGCGAATTTTACGCTTTTGCGCGGGACAAATTGAGCTTTTCCCTGCCCCTTGCCCCGGACCCTATTTCTTCAGCATCGGGAACCCCTTCGCCTCACGGTCCGCGAGGTACGCGTGCGCGCAGAGACGCGCGAGTTTTCTTACCCGCGCGATATAGCCCGTGCGCTCGGTCACGCTGATCGCGCCCGCGGCGTCAAGGAGGTTGAAGGTGTGCGAACACTTCAGGCAATAATCATAGGCCGGCAACACCACGCCTGCCTTGACGAGTTTCTCGCACTCCCGCTCATAAGACTCGAATTGCCGGAAGAGCATGTCGCGGTCCGAAAGCTCGAAATTATATTTCGAGAACTGGACCTCGCTGTCAAGGTGGATGTCGCCGTACTTGACGCCCCTGGTCCACACGAGGTCGTAGACGTTGTTCACTCCCTGGAGATACATGGCAAGCCGCTCGACGCCGTAGGTAAGCTCGGCGGAGACGGGTTTAAGGTCGATGCCGCCCACCTGCTGAAAATAGGTGAACTGGGTTACCTCCATGCCGTTGAGCCAGACCTCCCACCCGAGGCCCCACGCGCCGAGTGTCGGGGACTCCCAGTCGTCCTCGACAAAACGTATATCGTGTTTCAGGGGGTTGATGCCGAGCTTCACCAGACTTTCAAGATAAACGTCCTGAACATTTTCGGGATGGGGTTTGAGAATCACCTGAAACTGATAATAATGCTGGAGGCGGTTGGGGTTCTCTCCGTAGCGACCGTCCGTGGGTCTGCGGGAGGGTTGGACATACGCAGTGTTCCATGGTTCCGGGCCAAGGACGCGGAGAAAGGTTGCCGGATGGAATGTTCCCGCTCCGACCTCGGTATCATACGGCTGGTGAATGACGCAGCCCTTCGAGGCCCAGTAGTTCTGCAAAGTAAGTATAAGTTCCTGAAATGTCAACGATTGCCCCTGCCCGGAAAATAGTGACAGCTTTTTCCAAAATGAACCGAGACGTTATGCAAAACCAATCCTGGGTATCGCAATTATTTAACTGCGAACAAAGTGGGAAGATAGAAAAACAGAGTGTTATTATACAAAAAACCCTTATCTTGTCAAGAAAATATCGGGTTTCGGCTATCGTGAAAAAGGGCGCCGCTCTGAGGGCCCCTGAGATTTTTTTGTTGAGCGGCATGGAACATCAAAACAGGCTTTTCGATGCCACCTCATACACATCCTTCGAGAGCCTCGGCGCGTTCAGAATGCGTTCCAATTGTCTCTTCATGAGCAGCCTGCGCTTTTCCTCGTAGCGTTTCCAGAGGGTGAACGACGATGCGAGACGGGCCGCGATCTGAGGG
>DASWAB010000381.1:0-9789 GCA_036391375.1 Nitrospirota bacterium | reverse complement strand
CAGGCTTCTTCATACTGGAAGAGGGGCGCGGCGATCACGATCGATCTCCTGCCGGGGATGGACGTGCCGGCGCTGTTCGCGCCCGAGCGCCGGAGCAGGATGGAACTGCGAACGCTTCTCGGAAAACGATTCCCAAAACGGTTTGCCGAAACATGGTGCGAGCGGTTCGCCCCGTCCAAACCGATGAACCAGTACAGCGACAAGGAGCTGCGCGCGGTCGGGGAGCGTCTTCATTCCTGGGTGATAAAACCCGGAGGAACAGAGGGATACCAATCCGCGGAAGTGACCGCCGGAGGCGTCGATACCCGGGGCATCTCGTCAAAGACCCTGGAGGCCGGAGACGTGTCCGGCCTGTACTTTATCGGCGAGGTGCTGGACGTAACAGGACATCTGGGGGGATATAATCTGCATTGGGCATGGGCGTCGGCGTACGCGGCCGGTCAGTTCGCGTGAAAACTGTTCGCTATCTTTCGGAGCCCAGAAGACCGCGCCCCGCCTTGACTTCCGCGCAACGTGCTGCAATAATAGACTCATTGTGAGTCACTGATGAAGCAAGGGAGGCCGCTGTCATGAAGCAGATCACGATCCGGAGCATTCCCGATGAGGTCAAGCGAACGGTGCGGAAAGAGGCGGAAAAGAAGGGGGTGAGCCTGAACAAGGCGGTTATCTCGCTCCTGGAGCGGGCGGTGGGGACGAAGGCCCCGGAAAAGAAAAAGCGGGCGCTCTACCACGACCTGGACCACCTCGCCGGGCTCTGGTCCCGTGAGGAAGCGGCGTCGTTCGACAAGGCCCTGAAGGCGCAGCGGAAAGTGGACGCGGAGCTATGGAAAAAGTCAAAGTGATGCTCGACACGTCGGCATACTCCGCGTACCTGAGAGGAAATGAGGACGTCAAAGAGGCGCTCAGGGAAGCGGATGAGATCTATCTGAATCCGGTCGTGCTCGGGGAGCTCTATGCCGGGTTCGCGCATGGGGGCAGGGAAAAGAAGAACCGGGAGATCCTCCGGGAGTTTCTCGCTTCGCCGCGCGTTCAGGTCGTTGTGATCGATGAAGGAACCTCGGAGCGGTACGCGGCGATCATTGCCTACCTGTGGGAAAAGGGGACGCCCATCCCGACCAGCGACCTCTGGATAGCCTCCACGGCGATGCAGTACGGCCTCAAATTGATCACGACGGACGGCCACTTCCGGAATGTCCCGCAGATCATCGTTAAGTGCTGCTCCGTCTGAGCCGCTGTAAAAACAGAACTTCTCCGGGAAGCCTTCCGCCCCATCATGCAGGAGCGCCGGCGGACACGGCGACTCTGGCCGCCTGGGGCCCTTTCGTCCCCTGCTCTTCGAGGAACACGACGCTGGACCCGACCCTGAGACGCTCGAAGTCCGGGTCGATCACGCTGTTGCGGTGAAAATAAATCTCCCGTCCATCGGCCGTCTCGATGAACCCGTAACCCCGGTCGGGAAAGAGCTTGGTAATGCGGCCGAGCGGCGCCTCACTGTGCGTTTTTACCGTGCCGCGCTGCTGGCGCGCATACTCCTCGAGCTTTCTCTCCAGGGCTTCGAAGGCGTCCCTGACCGCGATATAGAGGTCCTCGTGCTCGGTCCGGTTGACCACCAGCTCCGAGCCCGGCGCCGTGAGGTCGATGCGGACGTTGTAGAGCCTGCCCTGGTGATGCCGGCGCTGCGTCTGCTCGATGGTCACGCGGCATCCCATGATTCTTTCGTAGAACCGGTCCAGTTTGCCGACCCGCTCGGCAATCTTCGCTTCGATCGCATCCGAGGCGGGAAGGTCTTTCCATTTGATGGTAGGAGTCAAAATCATTTTTTACTCCTTTCATGATGATCGTTGATAATCATTATCTCTAATTAAAAATTACCAAAAAAACCGCCGGGTGTCAAACGACCAGGAATGCGCCTAACTCATTGGATGGAAACCTGAAAAACGCTTGTTTTTAAAAAGGCAGTCGTTTATAATATCTATTCTGGCTGTTGAACAGATTGATGACGCGGAGGTTGTTGTATGCCGGTTTATGAATATGAATGCGATAGCTGCGGCGGCCGTTTTGAGGCGGTCCAGAAGTTCAGCGACCCGGCCCTCTCGGAATGCGCGCTGTGCAAGGCCGCGAACGTCCGCAAGGTGCTCTCGACGCCGGCGTTCGTGCTCAAGGGGAGCGGCTGGTATGTGACGGACTATCCCTCGGACGACCGGAAGAAGGCGAACGAGTCGGAGAAGCCAAAAGAAAAGTCCACGAGCGCGGCGGGCTGTTCCCCGGGCGCCTGCGGGGGCGCCTGCGCGTCAAAGGCCGGGTCTTGATGGAGCCCATACATATCCATATCCCGTATCCCAAACTCAAAGATTTTTTCGAAATGATCCGGCGGAAACGCTACGACCTCGAGATCTATTTTTCTGCGGCGGTCCTCGACCAGATCGAAAAGGAGGACCTCGAAAGGCTTCTCGATCAGCTCGACTGGGGGCCCCGGCTCACCCTGCACGCGCCGTTCATGGACTTGAACCCCGGAGCGGTGGACCCCATGGTGCGGTCGGCGACCCAGGTGCGGTTCCGTCAGCTCCTGAACGCGGCCGCCATCCTCAAACCGCGCGTTGCCGTCTTCCACGCCGCCTATGACCGGTGGCGCTACAGCGGCCGAAAAGACATCTGGCTCGAAAACGGCCTCGGCACCTGGCGCACGGTGATGGATTTTGCTTCGAAGATCGGACTGCGGGTGGCGGTCGAGAATGTGTTTGATGAGGACCCTGAAGCGCTCTGCCTGCTCATCGAAACAATCGGGGACCCCGGCTTCGGGTTCTGCTTCGATGCGGGCCATTTTAACCTTTTTTCCACCGTCCCGATGGAGCAATGGTTCAAGCAGCTTGGCCGCCATCTGCTGGAGGTCCACCTGCACGACAACGATGGGACAACCGACGCGCATTGGGCCGTGGGACGGGGGAAAATCGATTTCGAACGGTTTTTCCGCCTCCTGAAGGAGCATGCGCCGGCGCCGGTCTTTACCATCGAGGCCCACGATAAAGAAGACGTGGAAACGAGCCTCGAGCGGGTAAAAGCGCTTATGAATAAAAACGGGTGAAACCGGAAGAGACGGGGGTTGTCTTGACATACACCACGCGTTCACAGAGGCCGATATTCATGGAAAAAATCTGCGTCATCCTGCTTTTTGCAATCTTCGGCGCGTCCTGCGCAGCGCATTCCGGCCGGATGCAGGAAACGCCGGCGCTCGGCGAAGTCGGGTCCGATGTGCGCGCGCAGGCGGAAGCATATTATCACTTTATGCGCGGCAATCTTCTTGAGCAGGAAGGGTCCCAGGACGCAGCCCTGAGCGAATATGAAGAGGCGTTTCGCCTCGACCCGAAGACTCCGGAGACCGCGCTTTCGCTTGCGTCGGTTTATTTGCGCAAGGGTCAGCTTGATGAAGCGGCCCGCTACGCCCAGAAGGCGGCCGACCTGCAACCGGACAAGACCCAGCCCCTCCTGCTCCTCGCCAGCATCTACACCAACAGAAAACAGTACGACAAGGCAGTGGCCGCCTACCGGAAGGTGATCGCGATCAATCCGAAACAGGATGACGCTTATATTTACCTGGGCTCGCTCTACGCGGCGCAGAAACGGTACGATGAGGCGCTGGAGACATTCCGATCACTCGAAAAAACCAATCCTGCCTCAATCATGTCCCCCTATTATCAGGGGAGGATCTATACGGAGCGGCGGATGTACCCGGAGGCGCTGGCGGAATTCAAACGGGCGCTCTCTCTCAAAGACGATTTCGAGCCCGCCTACGCGGGCATGGGGTTTGTCTACGAGCTGATGGACAAGACCGCCGACGCGATCGCCGTCTACAAAAAATACCTCGCGATCAATCCTTTTAATTACGAGATACAGCAGCATCTCGCCCAGCTCTACATCCAGCTGAACGACCTCAATGACGCCCTCGAGCAGCTCAAGCGGGTCGTAGCCATGGACCCCCGGAATTACGATGCCTAC
The DNA here is from genome assembly GCA_036391375.1 of Nitrospirota bacterium. Lineage (GTDB taxonomy): Bacteria > Nitrospirota > UBA9217 > UBA9217 > UBA9217 > DASWAB01. The sequence continues at coordinate 5,796 of DASWAB010000381.1, read as the reverse complement.
CTGAAGATCGGACTCATCTACGCGGAGCAGAAAAAATACGAGGAGGCCGCCGAGGCGTTTCGGACCGTGGCGGGCGCTGCGCCCGATGACCTGAAGGTCAGGCGGTACCTTGCCTCGGCGCTCACTGCCGCGGAACACTACGAGGAGGCGATGGCGGAGTACCGGGCCATCCTCGCCAAGGCGTCCGACGATGTCGAGTCGATTCTCCAGATCGCTTATCTCTACGCCCAGATGGGCAGGACCGCGGAGGCGGTCCCGGTTTTGGAGAAGGCGCTCGCCGAACAGCCGGGAAAGCCCGAGCTGTACCTCTACCTCGCCAATGCGTACCTGGACGTTGAAAAGTATCAGCAGGCCGTCGACACGCTCATGAAGGGCATCCAGATGGCGCCGGACCGCGACGATCTTGAGTTCAACCTCGCGGTCGCCTATGAAAAAATGGGCAAACGCGACAAGATGATCGAAGCCCTCAAAAAGACCATCGCGCTCAAGCCGGACAGCGCGGACGCGCTGAACTACCTGGGCTACTCGTACGCCGAGAAAGGCGAGAACCTGGACGAGGCGATACAGCTCATCAAGCGGGCGCTCGTGATCAAGCCGAAAAACGGCTATATCCTGGACAGCCTCGCCTGGGCCTATTACCAGAAGGGCATGCTGAACGAGGCGCTCGAGGTCATGCAGGAAGCGATCACGAAGGCCGCGGAAGACCCCGTGATGCGTGAACACTACGGCGACATCTTTTTGAAGCTCTCCAGAAAGAACGAGGCCAGGGGCCAGTGGCTCAAGTCCCTCGAACTCGACCCCGATAACAAAAAACTGCGCGAAAAATTCAAAAATGCCGGATTCGGCGATCCGGCTCCGCTGCTCAAAGACGTGAAGCCGAGGAAAAAGGGCAAGAAGTGAAGATCACCCGCCCCCTCGCCTTCGTTGCGCTTTTGCTCCTGCCCGCGTGCCTCCCGAAAAGACCGGAGATCCCGGGGGTGAGGGTCCCTGCCGGCCCCCTTGTCCAGGCGCTGGAACAGCAGCGGCGGTCTTTCACCGGACTCAAGGCGGTTGCAAGCGTCAAGATGGCCAGGGCGGGCGGAAAGCGCTCGTTCGATACGGTGGGCATCGTGCTTGACGACCGGCGCCGGCTCAGAGTGGAAGCTTACGGGCCCCTGGGCCAATCCCTCGTTACGCTCCTCTGGGACGGAAAGGACGCGCTGCTCCGGCTCTCCGACGGCAGGATCCTGCGGCCGGGACAGGCGGGAATGGAAAAAATCTTCGGCATGGGCATCGAGGCGAAGGAACTCTGCGCCGTCCTCGCCGGTACGGTTCCCGAATCCGTCCCGCCGGCGGACGCTCAGGCGTACTGCGCGCAGAATGGCGTTTGTGTCGTCGAATTCCCCGAGGAGAAAGATACGGTGCGGCGCGTCCACGTGCTTTCCTCCGCAACAGGTGCGGCGGCCAGGATCAGGATGTCCGCGCAGGAGGTATACCGATCGGACCGGCTGGCGTACCGGGCGCGCTACGAAGGACTGGCCGAGAAAACATCGTCAATCCCGCTGCCCGGGACAATCACTATCGACAATCCAGAAAAGGACGTATCGGTCACGATTACCTACGCCGAGGCTGATGTGAATGTTCCGATAGGCGATGATGCCTTTACGATGGAAGAAACGAGCAAATAGCAAGCAAGGAGCGCTATGCGTAAACTTACGCTCCGGTCTCCCGCCAAGATCAACCTCTGTCTCGCGGTCCTCGGCAGGCGGCCCGACGGGTACCACGACGTAGAGATGCTGATGCAGATGGTGGGACTTTACGACGAGGTGACCGTGGCCGAAGGCGGCGAAGGCGTGAGGGTGGAATGTGACGACGCCGCGGTCCCGGCCGGGGAGAAAAACATCGCCTGGAAGGCCGCAACGGAGATGCTCAAGGCTGCCGGAAGAAAGGCCGGGCTTTCCGTCGTCATTAAAAAACGGATTCCTGTCGCGGCGGGGCTCGGCGGGGGGAGCGGCAACGCCGCCGCGGTGCTGGCGGCTGCAAACAACCTGCTCGGCGCCGGGCTTGACCAGAAACAACTGTCCGACGTGGGCGCCCGAATCGGCATGGACGTCCCCTTTTTTTTCCACGGCCCCACGGCAATCGCACGGGGCAGGGGAGAGATGCTCGTTTCCCTGCCTCCTCTCCCGCAATTCTGGGTTCTGCTGGTCAACCCGGGGTTTGAGACTTCAACGGCGTGGGTCTATAAAAATTTAAATTTGAGGTTGACAAAGAAAGTTGACTGTACTAAAATTGCAAGGCTTACGGTCCGAAATATCGCCGAGAGCCTTCATAATGACCTCGAAACAGTGACAGCGGCCGCTCACGCGGTGATTGGGAGGATCGAAGCGGCGCTGATGACCCGGGGCGCCCTGGGGGTCCGGATGAGCGGAAGCGGGCCGACGGTTTTCGGCGTATTCGAGACCGAAGCCGCCTGCCGGACGGCCGCGGATGGCCTTTCTCAAGAGGGGTGGCGGGTATACCCGGTAGTGACGTTGACTGAATCGCCGATGACGAAGCAGCTTACGGGGGTGAGTGCGCCATCGGCCTGAGGGATTCAGGTCTGGACAGAGACCGCAACTGTACAGCACGAGGGGGGGGTCTATGGAAATCACCGAAGTGAGGGTTTTTCCGGTCTTAAATGAAGAGCGGCTCAAGGCATATGCGACAATAACGATCGATAACGTGTTCCTGATCAGAGACCTGCGCATCATTAATGGAAATACCGGCCTGTTCGTGGCCATGCCGAGCCGGAAGATGAAAGACGGCACCTTCAAGGACATCGCGCATCCGCTGAACAGCGAGACGAGGCAGATGATCGAGAAGAAAGTCCTTGCCGAATACGAACGGGAATTGGCCAACCCCACGAAGCGGGAGCCGCAGGCTCCGAAGGATTCTGAAGAGAAGTGACGCCGCACGAATGACTGATTGTCCATGTTCTGCCGATTCTGCATCGGACACGAGAGGATAGGCGTTCGCCTATCCTTTTGATGTTTATCCCGTTAGAGAAGGCAGCCGACTGTCGTTGCCGATAATTTCCATCGACGCGCAGTTCCCGTCAGAATTAGGAATTGTTCGTTTTGGATCTGTTCTCTAACGGGATAAATCCGGTTATGCGGTCCGATGTTGTATCGGCCTCCGATCGGGGATCGTCTAATGGTAGGACAGAGGCCTTTGAAGCCTTTTATCGGGGTTCGACTCCCTGTCCCCGAACCACAAAAACGAGTGAGGGTACGATGGTAAAACTCCGCGGTCAAGAGATCAAGGTTTTTTCCGGGAATGCCAATCAGGCGCTTGCGAAAGAGCTTTGCCAGAAAATGAACATCCCGCTCGGGAACGCCGTGGTCGCGCGGTTCAGCGACGGTGAAATCAACGTGCAGATCGTGGACAATGTGCGCGGCATGGACGTGTTCGTCGTGCAGCCCACATCGAGCCCCGTGAACCGCCACCTCATGGAGCTGCTCATCATGATTGACGCGCTGAAACGGGCGTCGGCGGCAAGGATCACGGCCGTGCTCCCGTATTACGGATACGGCAGGCAGGACCGCAAGGTGCAGCCCCGGGTGCCTATCACGTCGAAGCTGGTGGCCGACCTTATCACGACGGCGGGCGCCAACCGGGTGCTCACGATGGACCTGCACGCTGGCCAGATCCAGGGGTTCTTCAATATCCCGGTGGACAATCTGTTTGCCGCGCCGGTGCTCCTCGATCATCTTCGGGCAAAAAAATTCAAGAACCTGACGGTGGTGTCGCCCGATGCCGGCGGCGTGGAGCGGGCGCGGGCCTTCGCGAAACGGCTGAATGCCGCCCTCGCGATCATCGACAAACGGCGCGACAAGCCGAATGTGGCGCAGGTCATGCATATCATCGGCGATGTCAGGGGGCATGACTGCCTGCTTTTGGACGACATGGTGGACACGGCCGGGACGCTGACCGAGGGCGCCGCCGCGCTCCGCTCGAACGGCGCGGGCTCGATCAGCGCGGCCTGCACCCATGCGGTGCTCTCGGGCCCGGCGATCCAGCGTATCAACGATTCCGCGCTCGAGGAGCTCATCACCACGAACACCATCGCCCTGGACAGCAAGCAGCAGGAGTGTAAAAAGCTCAGGGTCCTCTCCGTGGCGCCGCTTCTTGCAGAAGCGATCACGAGGATCCACGAGGAAACTTCGCTCAGTTCGCTGTTCGTCTAAGAAAACAGTTCAAACCGTTTGAACGCTTAAACGTTTAAAACGGGTTTATCAACGGAGGAGAAATGGAAAAGATCGCATTAACAGCACAAGTCAGGGAAAAGGCGGGCAAGGGGGTCGCCAGAGGTTTGAGGCGCAGTCAGATGATCCCGGCGGTTCTTTACAGCCACGGCAAGTCCATGCCTATCGCAATGGGAAACAAGGCCGTTACGGCGGTGCTCAACACGGAGGGCGGCGAGCATGCCCTCATCAACCTCAAGCTTGAGGGCGCCAGGGAAGCGGGCGACAGACTCGCCTTGATCAAGGATTATCAACTGGACCCGATAAACGGCAAGCTGATCCATCTCGACCTCATGGAAGTTTCCATGACCGAAAAAGTGAAGATCGAGGTGGCGGTGCACATTACCGGCTCCTCCCTCGGCGTCAAAGAGGGCGGCATCTTCCAATACGGCTTGCGCAAGCTCGATGTGGAATGCCTCCCCACCCGGATCCCGGATAACATCGAAGTGGACATTACGGGCCTGAAGATCAATGAATCGCTCCACGTCAGGGACATAAAAATGCCCGAGGGGGTCAAGGTCCTGACGGATCCGGACGCGACCGTGGCGACCATTCAGCCGCCGATCTCCGACGCAAAGCTCGAGGCCATGCTGTCCGTGACGCCTGCGGCGGCGGAAACCGGCGAACCTGAGCTCGTCAAGAAGCCCAAGAAAGAGGGCGAGGCAGAGGCGGCCCCGGCTGCAGAGGCCAAGGCAAAGGAAGCGCCGAAAGAGGCGGCCGCACCAAAGAAGTAGCCTCGTACGCGCTATTCTCCGGATCTGAATGAAGATTATCATCGGGCTTGGCAACCCGGGCAGAAAGTACGAACGCACGCGCCATAACGCGGGCTTCATGGCCATCGACGCGCTCGCCGAAATGCTGCGCGTCACGGTGGCCCGGGAAAAACACCATGCCTTTATCGGCAGTGCCCGGATCGGCGCGGAGGAATTCCTCCTTGCCAAGCCCCAGACGTTCATGAACGACAGCGGCAGGGCGGTGGCGGCAATTTTCCGCCAGACGGATGCAAACGCTTCCGACCTTATCGTGCTTCACGATGAGCTGGACCTTCCGCTCGGGGCCGTCCGTGTAAAGGTCGGCGGCGGCCACGGAGGCCACAATGGGCTGCGTTCGATCATTGAACATCTGGGGTCGCCCGATTTTATCAGGGTGCGAATCGGCATAGGAAGGCCGGTTCCGGGGATAGAGCCCGCCGATTACGTGCTGGGTCCGTTCCTCGCCGAAGAACGGCAGGTCGCGGCCGAAGCGATGACAAGAGCGGCGGACGCAGTGAAAGAAATCATATCGCATGGCCCGACACCGGCCATGAACATTTTTAATCAGAAATAACGATCGAAGCGCGCCCGGACTGAGGGAACACCACGACAGCTCCGGGTTTTTTATTCCGATTTTTGCCCGTGAAAATTTGCGCCAATTCGTGGCTGAAAATTCAAGGAGTTCCTCATGGGTTTTAATTGCGGCATTGTGGGCCTTCCCAATGTGGGCAAGTCCACCATCTTCAACGCGCTGACTTCCGCCGGCGCGCAGGCGTCGA
>DASWAB010000380.1:0-1797 GCA_036391375.1 Nitrospirota bacterium | reverse complement strand
GCTCTGGGGCAGGGGATGCCAGGAAACAAACAAACTGCTGGAGCCCTTCGGCGAAACGGCGTGCATCGGCCCGGCAGGTGAGAACCTCGTCCGGTTCGCGAACATCATGATCGGCGGGGCCAATTCCGCGGGCCGCGGAGGCTTGGGCGCGGCCATGGGAGCGAAGAATTTAAAGGCAATTGTCGTTGACGGATCAAAGAAGGTGACGATCGCCGACGCGCAGGCGTTCAAGAAGGCCCAGGACGACGTGATGCGGCTTTTGCGCGCTTCTCCGGTGGTCATGGGAGACCTCGGGCTGGGGGAGTTCGGCACCGCGACGCTCGTGGACATCGTGGGACAGCGCAAGATGGCGCCCACGGAAAATTTCCGGAAGACTTTTTTCCCCGAGGCGCGCGTGTATTCAGGCCCGAGTCTCAAGCGCGAGTTCGGGTTCAGGAAGCACGGCTGCGCCGTCTGTCCGATCCAGTGCAAGAAGCTCACCTCCTGCGGCAGGCCCGTGCCGGAGTACGAGACCCTTTCGCACTTCGGCGCATTGAACGCCAATCCGGACGCGGAGTCGATCATCAGGGCGAACCTTTTGTGCAATGACCTGGGCATGGACACGATCTCAGCGGCCTCGACGCTCGCGGCGTACGGCGAGGCGCGCGGCGGGTTCCTCTCCGGCGAAGAGATCCTCGCCATGCTCAGGGAGACCGCTTACCGGGAAGGGGAAGGGGACAGGATCGCCGAAGGCTCGAAACGGCTGTGCGCGTCCCTGGGCAAACCGCAGCTCTCGATGAGCGTGAAAGGTCTGGAGCTTCCCGCCTACGATCCGCGCGGCTCCTACGGCATTGCGCTGGCCTATGGCACGTCGACGCGCGGCGGGTGCCACCTCCGGGCATACCCCATCAGCCAGGAGATCCTGCGAAAGCCCGTTGCCGTGGACCGTTTCAGCTTCGACGGCAAGGCCCGGATGATCAAGATCGCGGAGGACAACAACGCGGTCGTGGATTCCCTGGCAATCTGCGCCTTTGCCTTTCTCGGCGCGTCGATCGAGGAATACGCCCAGATGCTCGCTGCGGCAACGGGTCTGCCGTTCACCGGCCAGGGGCTCATGAAAGCCGGCGAGAAAATCATTTTGAGCGAGCGGCGCTGCAACAGAGAAAACGGATTTACGAGAGACGACGATTTTTTGCCGGAACGGTTCTATACCGAAGCCGGTTCATCGGGCGAGGGCATTGAGATACTGCCGATCGATAAGAAAAGATTCGTCGAGGAGTTGGAGAAGTACAACCGGATGCGGGAAGACGAAGAAAGAAAAGAGCAGTAAAATGACGGGCGGCGGCGCGGTAGCGCGAGGGGACGGAAATAAAGTTGGCGCAGCGCTTCCGGGCTATTTCTGCGTTAAAGCCAGAACGGCCTTCAGGATGAGCACGACCCAGGGCGTCGCGTGCAGCACAAGGTCGAACCAGTCGATGGGCCTGACGAGTTTCCCTTCAGACAGCATCCTGAGCTTCTCCCAGATGTGCGGCGGTGCAAAGGGGGCGAGCCCCAGGGTCAGGCACGCGAGAATGACGAGCCCCCACGGCAATTTTGCGATTGATTCCATGATTCTCTCACTCCGCAACGGGATGGAGCCGCGAGGGCTCCGGCGGGAACTCCTTTCCGTGCGATTTTTGCTGGTCCATTTTCACGGCCCATATTACTCTGTTACGGGAGGAAAGTAAATACCTTGTTGCCCCGTAACCACTCCCCGAAAAACGCTTTTCAATTTCCGCGCATTCGGATATACTTTGTTTGAAACAGAATCCAGCCTGC
>DASWAB010000379.1:0-4164 GCA_036391375.1 Nitrospirota bacterium | reverse complement strand
TGGGCGCCGTGCTGACGCAGAACACGGCATGACGAACGTGGAGAAGGCGATCGCAAACCTCAAACAGGGGCGCCTGCTGACGCCGACGCGGCTGTTCGGGACGCCCCCGCGAACGCTGGCCTCCCATCTCCGGCCGAGCGGCTATTTTAACATCAAGACCAAACGGTTAAAGCACCTCCTGTCTTTCCTTATGGACGGTTACGGCGGCAGTATCAGGAAGATGTTTGCCGAAGACCCCGTCGTCCTGCGCCGCAAACTGCTCGAGGTGAACGGGATCGGCCCGGAAACAGCGGACTCCATTCTGCTCTACGCGGGAGAAAAGCCGGTTTTCGTCGTAGACGCCTATACCAGGCGAATCTTCAGCAGACACGGCTTTATTGCTTCCGACGCCGGCTACCACGAGATGCAAAGACTCTTCATGGACAGCCTGCCCCGTGACCCACGGCTCTACAACGAATACCATGCCCTGATCGTGCGACTGGGAAAAGAGCGTTGCAAAAAATCGAACCCGCTGTGCGAGGGGTGCCCCCTTGAACCGTATTTGCCCTGACTTTGCCGCAAACACGGCATGATCCGGTCATGCGAGTGCATAAAATTGCAAAATAGCGTTTTGATGTAAAAAAAATGAATAAGCCCTTGACAATTTTGCTCTTATTGTGTTAATTTAAAGCGATGTCGTGCGCCCATTTCCCGGAGGAATGATGAGGGCAGGGAAACCCAAAAAAATCAAGAAAAAAGAGTACTTTACCTTTATGTTTCTGCCCGGTCCGAACGAACGAGTTCGGACGCTGAGTATTTCCAAATCCGTCCTCAAGACCGTTTTTTTCTCCGCCGTGGCAGTGCTCCTTTTTTCTCTCTACCTTGTTTATGAATATAACGATGCAAAAGACAAGGTGTGGGAACTTCAGGCCGTCCGCGAGGAATTGATGCAGCAGAAGGCGCAGGTCCAGAATTTCGCCCTTAACATCCTCGATTACAAACGCCAGATGTTCCTGCTTCGCGATCTCGACACCAAGCTCCGCCGCGCCGTGAGCCTCGGCCCCCGTGATAAGGCGCAGCAGGTGCTGGGCATCGGGGGGCCCGATGAGTTCGGCCTTCAGAACCTCACCACCATGGGCGGGAAAAAACAGGACGAGGCGTTGAAGGAGATGCATGAGGAACTGACGGAGCTTAAGGGCGCGGCGTCGAGGCAGGAAGCCAGCCTCCAGGCGCTCATTGAATATTTCGAGGACAAGCGCTCCCTCTACGCGTCAACGCCTTCGTTATGGCCGGTGCGCGGGTGGGTGACTTCTCCTTTCGGCAACAGAATCTCTCCATTCAGCGGCATACCGACATTCCACGAAGGCATCGACATCGCGGCCCAGACCGGAACGCCGGTCGTTGCGCCGGCGGACGGGCTGGTGATCAGGGCCGGCTTCGGGTCCGGATACGGCAACATGGTTGAGATAAGCCACGGCTACGGCATAAAAACGATCTACGGCCATAATTCACGGTTGAATGTCAAGGCCGGTCAGCATGTGAAGCGCGGCGATGTCATATCCTATGTCGGCGATTCCGGCTCCAGCACGGGGCCGCATCTTCATTACGAAGTGCGTCTGCGAGGCCTGCCGGTGAATCCCGCAAAGTACATGAATTAAACGGCCATGTCGCGGCCATTCAGGAAACGGGCTGGGGGAGGGGCGTGAGGCTCGTGACCTTTGCACCGGAAACTGTTCCATCGTTGGACGACCGCATGCTCGGTCGTTACGCGCGGGAACAAGCACAACCGAAGGAGGGAGGGAGCAAGCACTATGTCTACGGGGAAAGTAAAGTGGTTCAATGAGTCGAAGGGGTATGGATTTATAGAACCTGACGGCGGCGGACGGGACGTGTTTGTGCACTATTCGGCGATTCAGGGTGAGGGGTACAAGACGCTCTCGGAAGGGCAGTCCGTGGAGTTCGAGATCGTGCAGGGCGACAAAGGCCCCCAGGCGTCAAACGTATCGAAATCTACTTAAGGAAGCTATACTGTGGCAAGGCGCGGTCGGCGCACCGGCCGCTTGTAAAAGGAATGAATAAACCCCGAGGGATCCCCCATCCTCGGGGTTTTGTTTTGCGTCCGACCGGACGCTCAGATTTTATCTCAGCAGTGCATGTAGTTTATGTCATAGCCGTTGTCCTTGAACGATTTCCGCAGGTCTTTTCTCTGCTCCGGGGTCATCGACGCGTAGATCTGCCTGACCTTCTCGTTCGACCGGTCCGCGCCGCAGTTGTACCGGTACAGGTTGTCCTTCATGTCCGCGGCGAGGTGCGTGCCCGCAAGGATCTTCGTAAAGTCTCCCGACTCGCAGAATAGTTTGTATGCATATTGAGAGCCGTTCCCCACATAATATCCGTGGCCGTCTTTGTAGGCCACGAACGTCGAAGAGCAGGCTGCCATTACCATGCCAAGGATGACAGCCGCCGTCAAAAGATGAAAATGCCGTTTCATCGGTTCACCTCCAATAGCTTTCTGATCTTTTTCTTCATGTCCGGGGAGTCCCATTCCCGGGGCCCGGAGAATTTTTCCACGATAATGCCGTTCCGGTCGATGAAGTAGGTCGCGGGCAGACCCGGGCCGGCATACTGGTCAAAGAAAACTTCCTTCTCCCTGTCCAAAAGCACGGTAAGCGCAAATTTATTCTTTGCCGCGAATTCCCGGACCGGCTTGTCCGAGGCGTCGATTGCCACCGCGAGCACGACGAGGCCTTCGCCCCTGAGCGCCGTGGAGAGCCGGTCGAGCGACGGCAATTCGGCAGTGCATGGGGCGCACAAGGTCGACCAGAAATTCAGGAGAACGACCTTGCCTTTGAATTGAGAGAGGGAAACGGTCCTGCCCGCAAGGTCCGGGAGCTCGACCGGCGGCGCTTGCTTGCCCGGGTCCGTGCCCAGGCCCGCGGCCGATGAGGAAACAGCGAACGCTCCGGCGGAAATGAGCGTGGCGGCTATGATCCAGAGGGGGAGTCGCATAACAGGGTTTTAGTTGCAGGTATGCTAAACCGGTTGACTATGCCGTGTCAAGACAATTGTGCAATTTATTGTTCTATTTGTCAGCGGAAACGAGGCGCAAAGTGGGCAAAAAAAAGGAGGGGCGATTGGCCCCTCCTTTGAGAACAGCATGTAATGACCTTAGAACTGGACGTCGAAGGTGAGATACAGGTCCTGCGCGTTCTCAACCGGCGGGAGGAACTGCTGAGTCATCGGGTTTGTCGTGCTGAGGTCCGAAATTTTCACAGGCGCGCCTTCCCAGTTGTTGCTGCCGGTGTACTGGAACTTGTAATACTGGTACCCGAGCCGGATGAATGCCTTGCCGTTCTTGGAAATCGCGGCCCGGTTGAGCTCCTGGATGAGATACACTTCGACAACATCTCCGCGGGCGCCGAGCTTGCTCGTCCAGATGTCGTCGCCGGCCGGGACAAATCCGACCCAGTACTTTGAACCGTGGTTGTATTCGAGGCCGACCTTTGTCTTGGTGGAGGGGATGTCATACCTGCCGCCAACGTACACGGCATATCCAGTGCGCTTCTCCCCGTCAAGCATTTTGGCACCCATAAAACCGGTGCCTTTGGGATCGGTCATGCTTGTTGCAGCGGAGAGGAAGAGATTGAGAGTGTTGACCTTGCCCATGACAACGCCGCCAGCCCAGTCAATATTGCCCAGGTTTGCGGTTGGAGTTTCAGGCCTGTCAAAGATATTCATGCCCTTCTGATACTGAACTTCCGCGTGAATTTTATCAGTATCCATTATGGCCGCGTTCAATCCTAAAAAGTCCGTGTTATCGAGTGAGTTGTTTAGCGAGGTAGATGCGCTGCCGTTTGTCGTAAATCCATTGGAGTAGCCCCTGCCGCCGCAAAGCTTTACATAGGAGCCGGGGAGCGCCTCGATGTCCGGGGCATAGCCAAGGGAAAACCCGTCAAAGGCATAATCGACCAGGAGATTGGGGATGCCGGCTGTGCCAATCTTTTCGGCGTTTTCACGAATGTTGCCCGGAATGCCGCTTGTCGAGGGCCTGCGGCCGATGGAGAACCATACCGGTGCGCCGAAGACATTGCTGACCGTGGCGTAGGCGTAGTCCACGCGGAGCGTGTTGTCCTGAGGCACGTGGCCGGAGGTGCCGTCCATGAGCATGGATCTGTCTGCAAAGGC
>DASWAB010000378.1:0-8435 GCA_036391375.1 Nitrospirota bacterium | reverse complement strand
GCGCATGATCTCGCTGGAGCGCGAGGGAAAGCAGGCGCCAGGAGAGGGGCTGAAGGCCTTCGGGTACGGCTCGCCCCTGTTCCTCGAATACGAGGTCGCGGGAGAACGGAAGAAGGCCGTGCTCGAGACCATGGCGGCATCGACCTTCGGCCATGACCACTTCTCGGACCGCGCCCAGGCAATCCTCTGGGAGCACTCCGCCTTCAACAACCTCCCCCGTCATGTGCGCTCCATCGACAGCGGCGCCTTTCTGGATTCCGGCGCGATGATATCCACCGGCGCGGCACGGGAATTTTTTCTGCTCACCGAATTCGCGGAGGGCAGCGGGTATTTCACGGACCTCGAAAGGATCAGAAACGCCGGCACCGCCACGGGAGAGGACTTTAAGCGCTGCCTCGCGCTCTCCGATTATCTCGTCGAGATTCATGCCGCAAAAAGCGGCGCGACGGGCCTTTACACCCGGCGGATTCGAGACCTTCTGGGACACGGCGAATGCATCATGGGCCTGATCGACAACTATCCCGAGACGTATGATTTTATCGACCAGCCGCTCCTCAGGGAGATCGAGCTGGCCTGCGTCGAATGGCGCTGGCGCGTCAAGCGCCGTTCACACCGCCTCTCTCGGGTGCACGGCGATTTTCATCCCTGGAACATCCTGTTTCGCGAAGGCGCCGACTTTACGCTCCTTGACCGTTCCCGGGGGGAATGGGGGGAGCCCGCCGACGACACCACTTGTCTGAGCATCAACTACCTGTTCTCTTCGCTGCTTCGCTCCGGGAAGCTGGAAGGCCCCTTTGAAAAGCTGTTTTCGCTGTTCTGGGAAAACTACCTTGCGAAAACGGGCGACCGGGAAATGCTCGGTGTCGCGGCGCCGTTCTTCGCCTGGCGCGGGCTGGTGCTTGCGAGCCCGGTCTGGTACCCCCGTCTGCCCGCGGGCATGCGGAAGACACTGTTTCGTTTCATCCGGAACGTCCTCGCAACAGAGCGGTTCGACCCGAAAGACATGAACAAATACCTTCTATGAACGCGCGCACGGGATTCGCGATATGGATAACCGGCCTCCCTGCTTCGGGCAAAAGCACCATAAGCCGCGAACTCGCAAAAAAACTCGGGGAACGGAACATTCTGGCGGTAATCCTGGAGTCGGATAAGCTGCGGAAGATCCTTACGCCGGACGCGAACTACAGCCCGGAGGAACGGGACCGGTTTTACCGTATGATGGTCCAGCTCGGAGATCTGCTGGTCCGGAGCGGCGTAAACGTGATCTTCGACGCAACCGCGAACAAAAGGAAATATCGCGACCACGCGCGTGGGCTCATCCCGAAATTCATGGAAGTGTATGTCCGATGCCCCCTCGAAGTCTGCATGAAGCGGGACCCCAAAGGGATATACCGACACGCTGCGGCAGGGACGGCCGCCGCCGTGCCCGGTCTGCAGGCCCCCTATGAGCCTCCGCTCAATCCGGAAGTCACAGTGGATGGCGAGGCGCCGCCGGAATCCGGGGCCGACGGGATTCTCGAAAAACTCGCGCAGCTGCTCTCTATATAAACACTTCTTTCCCCCCTATTTACGAAATTCATTTGACTGCCTCTTGCCCCTTCGTTACAATGTGCGACACTATGGGCAAAAAAGTAACCTATGAGCGATGGATAAACCTTTTCCTTCCGGACGGCTGGAGCGAACGCGAGGAGATGGGGTATATTTTACTGGAAAAAGACGGATGGCCGGGGATGATCCAGCTTTCCTTTATTGAACGTGATGAGAAAAAGAAACGGCCCGCCGAAGCCGCCAAAATACTGCTCGAAGACACTCTTGAAGAACGCGATGTCCCCTTTCCCCGCGAGGCGGTCAAGGTGGAGGAGCGGGAGGATATGGGGATCGCGACCCTGGATTATACGTATAAGGAAAAAGAAGAGCCGACCCACTGGCGCATCTGGTTCCTCGTTGACAAAACGCGCGCCCTCATGGCCGCCTACATCAGCAGCCCCGAGCATGATACCCCCTCCCTCGACGAAGCCACGAGCATCATCGCGGATATCGAGTTCCTTCCGGACAAGAACGGCTGATCATTCCTGACGCGACAACGGCCCGGCCCGGACACGCCGGAACACGTTTAAACGGACAATGACAATAAAAAAGGACGCGACTTTTCGATCTTCCTTCGCGTCCTCTCGCCGTTTCTCCGGGCTGAACCGTTCGCCGGATGCCTTACATGTATTCCCGCAGGACCTTGCTCCGGGCCGGATGGCGCAGCTTTTTGAGCGCCTTGATCTCGATCTGACGGATCCGCTCCCGGGTAAGGTTGAAATATTTGCCGACCTCCTCGAGCGTATGCTCGGTGCCGATTCCGATGCCGAAACGCATCCTGATGATCTTTTCCTCCCGCTCGGTGAGCGAGGAGAGCACGTCCCTGATGCGGTTCGAGGCCTCGCTGTTCTCGAGCGTCTTGAACGGAGAAATAGACTTCTCGTCGATGATGACGTCCTTCAGCTCTTTTTCTTCCGAAAGGATCGGCGTCTCGAGGGACACTGGCTCCTGAATCGCGCGAAGAATTTCGTTTACCCGCGCTACGGACAGGCCCATGAGCTTCGAGACTTCCTCGGGCGACGGCTCCCTACCCTTTTCGCGCATGAATTTCGTGTAGATGCGGCTGATGCGGGTGCTTTCCTCGATCAGATGCACCGGCAGACGGATGGTGCGGGCCTGATCCAGGATCGCGCGGGTAATCCGCTGCCTGATCCACCACGTCGAATAGGTGCTGAATTTCGTCCCCTTGCCCGACTCATACCGGTCGGCCGCCTTCATGAGCCCGATGTTTCCTTCCTGGATCAGGTCAAGGAGCGTCAATCCGCGGTTTACGTACTTTTTGGCGATCGAGACAACCAGCCGCAGGTTGGCCTTGATCAACTCGTCCTTGGCCTGCTTGATCTTGTGCTCCTCGTCCTCGATGCGGCCGACCATTTCCCTCACCGCCGCCTCATCAAGTCCGAGCTTTACCATCTCGGCGGTGATGCCGCGTTCCACCTGTTTGCCGACGGCCATAAGTTTCTTGAGCATCTTCTCGATCTCGCGGAACGACAGGCTCATGCTCTTGAGCGTGGCGGTCGCCCGATCCATGTCGCGCCGCGCAACCTGCCTCTTGAGCCTGTTATAGAGGCGCATGAACTCCGTTTCAAACGAATCGTTCCACTCGCCGGGAAACCGGAGCACGTCCTGCGCTTTCACGAGGCCCTGCTTGATGCTCGCGCCCAGGGCGAGGATTCGGGGGATCGCGAGAGGAGAACTCAGGGCGATCTCTTTGAGCACAGCCTTGCCTTCCTCCAGAATACGGACATACTCATGCTCTTCTTCGATCTTGAGCATGGGAAACCGGCCTACAGATTTGAGATAGGTGTCTACCAGGTCGGCGCCCGCTACAACTGCCTCTTCGGCAGCCTCCGCAATCTCGGCAGATGAAGGCTCTTCTTCCTCTTCTTCCTCTGCAAGCTCTTCCGACAGTTCCTCCAGCACATCCTCAGGAACGCCTTCTGAATAGCCGCCTTTTCCCTCTGATAAAACCGTCTTGCTCATGCTTTCTGCCTTTCGTTCTCTCTAAATTCAATTATAGCAAAAACAGAAACCACGTCAAACACTAATTTTAATTTTAATAGTTGTGATTGCCTTGCCGGCGTAAGGCGCTGTTAAATCCACAGAATCGACCTGTTTGTCCGGGGATATTATTCCTGTCGGCATTTTTTTTACACACAAAAAACAGCCGGGAAAGGGCAAGCCTTAATCGAAAATCGGGGCGGTCTGCGGTGGACGTAAGGAGCAAAGCTACTTCAACCCCCTGCTGCCTGGCTTCACTGGTGCACTGCCTGCCTTGCACAGGGGGCAGGATTCGGGGGTATACGTGGGGATGCTTAAGGTCACCAGGGACTTGTAGGTGACTCCGATATCCGCGTTGCCGCCGGAGCGATCGACGAGGGAGCCCGCGGCGACGACCACTCCCCCCGCCTTTCTCACGACATTGATGGTTTCCTTCGTTGATTTGCCCGTGGTGATCACATCTTCTACCACAAGCACCCGCTCGCCCGCTTTGATCGAAAACCCCCGCCGGAGCGTGAGTTCTGCGTTCACCCGCTCTGCGAACATCGCGCGCACTCCCAGCGCCCGCGCAGTCTCATGCGAGACGAATATGCCGCCCAGGGCCGGCGCGATCACCGCTTCGATCTTCGAGTCTTTAAAGCGCTCGGCAAGCGCGGCGCACAACTTCGTTGCAAGCTCAGGCTGCTGGAGCACGACGGCCGACTGAAGATACTGTTCGCTGTGCAATCCCGATGAAAGCAAAAAGTGGCCGGTTAAGAGAGCCCCGGTTTTCTTGTAGATGTCCAGCACTTCGTCCGATGTCATGGCAATCTCTCTCCTTTTTCCCGTCACCGCCGCGCTCTCTGCGGTCTGTGCATTTTCAATTCGATCTCCTCCAGGATTTTCCTCACCGCCGCCTGCCGGTCCGATGCCTTGAGCACCGGCCTTCCGACCACGATATAATCCGCTCCCGCGGCGACGGCCTCTCCCGGCGTCATGGTCCGCTTCTGGTCGTCCTTGCCGGCCCAGTCAGGCCGCACTCCGGGCGTGAGGATGACGAAAGCGCCGCGTATCGCGCGCCGCAGCATCCTGATCTCCTGCGGCGAGGCGACCACTCCGTGCATGCCAGCGCGCTGGGCCAGCCGCGCCAGATGAGAAACCTCGCGCGGAAGCGACCGCGTTATTTTCAGTTCTCTCCGCAGACTCTTTTCATCCATGCTCGTCAGGACCGTCACCGCGAGCATGATCGGGACCGGCAGCCCCTGCTTTGCCGCGGTCTCTGTCGCCGCTTCCACGGCCGCCTTCATCATGTCGGGCCCGCCCAGGGCATGGACGTTGAAAATACTGACCCCGAGTTTCACCGCCTCTGCCGAGGCCTTGGCCGCCGTGTTCGGAATGTCATGGTATTTGAGATCAAGGAACACGCGGCACCCCTGCGCGATGATCCGGCGGACGATGCCCGGGCCGTAGGCCGTAAAAAGCTGGTGCCCTACCTTAAACAGCCCCGCGACGTCTTTCAGAGACGCGACGATGTCGAGCGCTTCGGTATCGCTATCTACGTCGAGCGCGATGACCAGGCGGTCCGCCGCTCTTAATTCCGATTCCGCATGCCGCATTCCGGGCTCCGCATTTCAATATATCCTGAGCAGGCTCAAAAGCCTGTCCTTGAACGCCTCCGCCAGCGTCAGCAGGTTCGGCACGGACAAAAATTCGTTCGCGTTGTTCGAGAACAGCATCCATGCCTCCGCCGGAAAATCCTGCGTCTCCTGGGACAATTCGAGGTGCAGATACACCTTGGGCAATGCCCGCACCGTGATCGCCATATCGCTGCTGATAAGGCTCGGCCCGGAAGAGGCGTCGACCATGGACAGGAGGGGATTCGAGCGGGCGGCGATCTCCGCCGCATAGTTGATCAGCGGCAATTCCACCCTTTTTCTGAAATCCGGCAAAGGCCGCCCGGAGAAATCGCCAATGGTCCGCCACGGCAGTTTCGTAAGCTCCCCCCCGGATGAGAAGACGTAGTCGAGAATGACCGTTGCGTGCGCCTCCGGGGCCTTTTGGCCATGCAGGAAGATGCCGTCGCGGCGAACCACGTACTCCTGGCCGAGCATCCCGAGGAGAAGCGCGTCCTCTTCCTCGCTGTAAAGCGCTATAATCCGCTCAGCCAGTTCCGGGAATGGGGCATGTTCCAGGGTTTTCACCGGGGTCTCCATGGCAGATAGTTCGTAAAATTATGTCTCTCTCGTTAAAGAATGGACGCCGGAAAAACCGAAATTACCGCCGGAGGCAGGCGATCGCATGCCCGGGGAAGGCGAAAACGCCGTGTCAGGCTTCCTTCTTTATCCTCTGGATGATCTCGGCGATCAATTCCTGAAAATCGAGCTGAAGATGGATAATCTCGGATGACAGACGCGCCTCAAAGGAATAGTCGCCCTCGCTCCACAGAAAGAGGCTGTAGATAACGTCTTTCACCTGCGTCTTGAGGCTGCTGAACAGGTCTTTTGGATGCACGAACTCGTTTTCGACGAGAATGGCCCCGAATTTTTTTAATCCCGCGTTATCGCGGTAGAGCTGAAGCGCGTGATCCAGCTTCTCCCGCGTCAGCTTTCCGGACCTGACCAGTATTTCGCCGAGCCGGTCGCGGATGTCCGTCGAGGAAGCGAAGACGATCTGCCCGTCCACGATAGAGAGGGATTTTACGATGTCATTGCTGCTGCTGCGGACGGTCAGGGTCCCGGTCGCCTTGCCCCGCCGCAGGCGTTCCAGGACATCGGACAACGGTGTGTTTCGGATATTCCCAGAATGCGGGTTGGACATAAAATTTATCGCAAACTTAATACTCGAATCTGATTCCCGCGCCGCCCACTGTGCTCGTGCCCGTCTTGAATTCCAGGAGCAGCATGAATTTCTGGCTGAGCTTCCATTCGAGACCGCCAAAAGCGTATACGGACGTATTGTGATCCCGGACCAGGGAGCCGTAGAGAGAGGACATCTCGATGCCTCCATAAGGGACAAGCTTATACCCCCGGTCCGTCAGGGGGAACCCTTTGCTGAAAATCGTCGAGAAGGTCAGTTCGCTTGCATTCTTGCTGTTGATGATCGTGTTGTCAAGCCCAAGGTCCACCGCCATGTCGAGCGGGATTCCTTCGGTTTCCTTGATAAGCTGGTACTTGAGATCGACGCCGACCAGCGCGCCGAATTTTTCGTCGGAATTTATCGTGGCGGACGCCGCCCCGAACTTGGCGCCTATCTCCAGCATGGCGCCCAGACCATAGCGGATTTCCGGATAATAGCTTTTGTAGTGGTCACCGAGGGTAAAGTGGACCCCTGCCTGGGTCATGCCCGGATCCAGGCTCTCGGCGGTGGCGAATTCGTTCTGGGTGAAGTGAGTCGACGCCGCAGCCCGTCCGGCAGTCAGCGCCAAGCCGATGAAGAATAACCATACCATCACGCTTTGCATTCTTTTCATTTGTCTGGACCTCCGTGTCGCGGGTAAATATGTTCAACGATTCGGACTATAGCATCAAACAAACAGGTTGACAAGAAAAAAATCGTGAACCCGGGCCTGGTTGAGCGAGAGAAGAAAAAACGGCGGCAAAACAGGGGATGAAGCCGGACAGGAAACAGGACGGGAGGGCAAGGGGACGCACCGAACGTGCACGCCGTGTCAACCGTCCTTATTCAGTTCAATGTTCCAGTAGAGGTAATCGCGCCAGCTCAGAGGCGCGTTCTTCATCCCGATCGTGAGCGTGACCACCGGCATCCACCGTGGCTTCAGCGGCGGCCGGATCAGTCTCATGCCCGCCTCGCGGGGGGTCCTGCCGCCCTTTCGGTTGTTGCACGAGAGACAGGCGGTCACGATATTCTCCCACGTGGCCTGTCCGCCCTGCACCTGGGGGATCACATGGTCGAAGGTCAGGTCTTCGGCCGGATATTTGACGCCGCAGTACTGGCAGGTATATTTATCGCGCAGATAAATATTGGCTCGGGAGAACCGCACTTCCCGGCTTGCGCGTTTGATCTTGACGAGTTTGAGCAGACGGAGGATGGAGGGGAGCTTGAAGGTGATGGACACGCCGCGGATGTCACGGTCATAGAAGTCGATTACCTCCACCTTGCCCTGCGTGAGCAGGGTGATCGCCCTCTGCCAGGAAATGATCTTTAGCGGCTCAAAGGTTGCATTGAGGAGCAGCGTCCGTTCCATTGCGACCCTCACAGAATACCAGAAATCCTCTCCGTTGATATCCCCGGGTGCACCGAAAACAGCCGAAATTTCGCTTTTATTAAGCAGATAAAATACAGAAAACGCCGGGATTTGTCAATAGGTTTAAAAACCCGTATAATACCTTCATGGCCGGGAGCGAAGATCAAAAAATCGGGCTGGCGATGACGGCCGGCGTGGACGAGATCGAGCGCCTTCTCCATGATCCCTCGCCCAAAGTCATCAGGGCGCTGCTCGGCAACAGGAACCTCCGTGAAGAAGACGTCCTCACCATCGCGCAGAGAAAGAACCTTCCCCCGGACATCCTCGAAACGATCGCCAAAAACAAGGTATGGGCGGAGAGTTATCCGGTCCGCCTCGCGCTGGCCGGAAATCCGAGGACGCCACTGTCGATTTCGCTCTCCATCGTGCGATATCTACGCCTCTTCGACATCGCCGAGATGAGCCGCAGCCACCACCTTCCGCTCGCCTTCCGGAACAAGGTGGAAACCATCATCATCGAGCGGGTGCCCGCCATGCCGCTCGGTCACCGGAAGACGCTGGCAAAAAGAGCCGCGGGAAACGTGCTGTTCAAGCTGATGCAGGACGCCGAGCGGGAGGTGATCTCGCTGTGCCTCGGCAACCCGCGCCTGCAGGAGAGCCACCT